>JASFTJ010000039.1:0-9676 GCA_050053615.1 Anaerolineae bacterium
AGGCCAGAGGGTACTCGCTAGGAAAAGCGAACCGTCATCAACATCAACGGACCGCTTTAGCTAGGCAAAAACCTTTCTGGTTCGGACGACCCAGGGGGATCAGCTGATGAAAATGGCCACCACAATTAACAAGACTAGCAGGACCAGAGCGATGATGGCAATGCGCTTCAGATCCTCTACTACGTAATGATACTCCTCGGCAAAGTCCACTTCCTTGGCCGGAGCTTTGACAGTTGGAGACTGCACGGATCGAGACACGCGCAGCGCACGCGGTGGCTTGGGAACCCGAGGCCGGGCTCGACGTGTTTTCTTGGCCATGTTCTACTCTTACCCCTCCTAACCGGTAGGACCACGCTAAACCGTGGCTGTCATGATTCAGCGAGATTCTTCCCCGGGATGCCGGCCTGTCCCGTGCGGCCAGGCACGGGGGACGGCACGACGTTTCACGCCTCAGAATGACTCGTTCTCGCCCACTTTTCGGTGACCACGGCTAAATTGTGGAGCTACCCTCCTCAACCCGGACAAGCCGGAAGCAAAAGAATTCCTAATCAACCAGACCCACTTCTTCCAGCGGCCAATAGGAAACCCAGGCCCTGCCCACAATATTCTCGATGGGCACCGGCCCGAAGCTTCGCGAATCGTTAGAATGGCTGCGATTATCACCCAGGACGTAGACATGCAGGGGCGGTACGGTGACACGCCTCTGCCGTCCAGGGCGGGTGTCTTGCACGACGAACGGCTCCTCCAATCGTTCACCGTTGATGTAAATATGCCCATCCCTAAGCTCCACGGCCTCGCCCGGCAAGCCGATCACCCGTTTGATCAACAGTTCATCGCCTTGGCCCGGTAGCTTGAGCACTACAATGTCAAAGCGGTGCGGACCATGGAAGCGATACGACACCTTTTCAACAACGAGGCGCTGATCGGTATGCAAGCTTGGCTCCATGCTCTGGCCTTCCACTCGCGTGGCCTGCCCGACAAAAACGTTGATGAGCAAGGCAATGAGGATTGCCGGAAGGATGGTCTCCAGCACCTCGCGAAACAGGCCCACAAGCCATCTCCCTAGGCCGAAACGGGGATCAGGAGAATCACTTTCTGGTGAGACATTCGGTTCGTTAGCCATGTTTCGAAAGTCAGACACGAGAACCAATCGGGTGCCAAACCTCATTGGGCCTGGCACCCTTGTGGTTCTCCTAGTGTCGGCTTCGGGACTGTCGCCCCCGTCGTCGACCGGAAGAACTTCCTTTGCGATCTCGCCTGCGGGCCTCTTCTGCTGTCCATCCTTCCAAGACCGCCTGGCGTGAAAGTTTGATCTTGTCATCTTGGTCGATGTCTATGACCATGACCATGATCTCATCACCCACGTTGATCACGTCTTCGACGGAAGGCACGCGATAGTCGGCCAGCTGTGAGATGTGGACCAGGCCATCTACTCCAGGCAAGATCTCTACAAAGGCGCCATATTTCTCCGTGCGGACCACCTTGCCCAAGTAGATCTTGCCGATTTCGGCTTCCTCGGTCAGAGCCTCGATCATCTCGATAGCTCTGTCTGCGCCCTTGCCTTCCAGCGCAGCGATATAGACCGAACCGTCATCCTCAATGTCGATGTCCACATCGCATTCCTCTTGGATCTTGCGGATCATCTTGCCGCCGGGGCCGATGATTTTGCCAATCTTTTCCGGATCGACGTGGATGGTAGTGATACGCGGCGCATGCTCCGATAGCTCCGCCCTGGGCTCTGCAAGCGTTTCTGCCATCTTGTCCAGAATGTGAAGACGGCCCTTCCGCGCCTGAGCCAACGCCTCCGCCAGGATCTCGTAACTCAGACCCTTGATCTTGATGTCCATCTGCAGCGCAGTGAGCCCGCGTCGGGTACCCGCCACCTTGAAATCCATGTCGCCCAGGTGATCCTCCAGACCCTGGATATCACTCAAAATGGCATATTTACCATTTTTTTCGGAGATCAGACCCATGGCGATACCGGCGACAGGCTTCTTGATCGGCACGCCAGCATCCATGAGCGCCAGCGTGCTGCCGCAAACGGCGGCCATCGACGTGGAGCCGTTGGAGGAGAGAACCTCGGACACCACACGAAGGGTGTAGGGGAACTCTTCCTCTGACGGGAGCATCGAGCGCAGGGCCGTTTCGGCCAGCGCGCCGTGACCGATCTCCCGACGCTTGGGACCACGGAGCGGCCAGGTCTCGCCCGTGCTAAAGGGTGGAAAGTTGTAATGATGCAGGTAGCGCTTGACTTCCTCGGGGCGTAGCGTATCCAGCCTCTGCTCCTCGCGCGGGGTACCCAGCGTGGCAATGCTCACCACTTGCGTCTCGCCCCGCGTGAACAGGCCCGATCCGTGCGCTCGCGGCAATAGGCCGACCTTGGTCCAGATGGGACGAATCTCGTCCGTGGTCCGCCCGTCGACCCGCTGACGTTTTTCCAGGATCAGATTCCGGGTTTCAGTCTTGAGTACTTCCTTGAATACTTCTTTGACGTGTTTAGGCTCGATCGTCTCATCTTCAACAAAGGAGCCCAGGATCTCGTCTTCCAACGCATCGACCGCCTGGTCCCACTCCTGCTTGTTCCTGGGCTGGGTGAGCAATTCGGCCACGCGGTCGCCGATGCGGCGGACAATGCGTTCTCGGTCTCGCTCCTCAATCGTGGCGACCGGGTAATCGAGGTTCTTCGGCTTGCCGATCTCTGCCTGCAGCTGGTTCTGCAGGGCGATCAGCGGCTGCATCGCCTCGTGCCCCACCTTGAGCGCCTGGAGAATCACCTCCTCGTGCACCTCCTCGGCGCCGGCCTCGACCATCAGGATAGCGTCTTCGGTGCCCGCCATGCGCAGGTCCAGAGTGCTTTCCTCCATCTGCTCCGCTGTGGGATTGACGACAAACTCCTCCTCGATCAGGCCCACGCGGCAGGCGCCAATGGGTCCTTCAAAAGGAATGTCAGAGATCGTCAGGGCTGCCGAGGCGCCGACAATGGTCGGGATATCCAGGTAGTTCTGTGTGTCGGACGACAGCGCGGTAGCGATGATCTGAACATCGTTACGATAGTCTTTTGGAAACAGGGGTCGCAAGGGGCGGTCGGTCAGCCGCATGGTCAGAATCGCCGATTCGCTAGGCCGTCCTTCCCTGCGGAAAAAGCTGCCGGGGATACGCCCCGCAGCGTACAATCGCGCCTCATAGTCCACCCTCAAGGGAAAGAAATCGATCCCTTCGCGGGGTTTTTTCGAGGCGGTCGCCGTGCAAAGCACGACCGAATCGCCCAAGCGGATAGATACTGACCCACCTGCTTGCATCGCCATCAGGCCAGTTTCGATCGTAAAAGATCTGTCTCCGACCTGGACGACGTATTCTTTACTCTTATTCACTTTTACCTCCAGATATTCTCAGGAGCGAGGTGGAGGTCCAGGGACTGGGGAGTAGGCCCTAGCGTTTGAACATGAACCAAGGCCCACTCCCCAATTCCTGACTCTCACCTTCTCCCAATTCGATTACTAATTCTACTCTACTACATTGCGGCCTATACTACCTACACAGGCCGTAGGCCGCTTAGGGCATGCGACGAGGCGGAGATGCTCTACTTGCGAAGACCCAGCCTTTCAACAATCCTGCGATAGCGTTCCGCGTCTTTTTCCTTCAGATACGCCAGGTGTCTGCGCCGCTGACCAACCAACTTGTACAAGCCACGTCGCGAGTGCTCATCGTGTTTATGCACCTTTAGATGTTCCGTCAATTGGCTGATCCGAGTGGTCAGCAGAGCAATCTGCACTTCCGGCGAACCGGTGTCGCCCTGATGCATCTTGTATTGCTGGATAATGTCTGACTTCTCTGCCTTGGTCAAAGACACTGTCCGATCCTTTCTCAGTACCCTAATTATACCTATTTTCTCATAGACGAGCGCGGGGAGCCCCCCGCGCCTATCCAACGACTTGCTATTATATCATATTCTGGAGTCTGGTGCAAATACTGCAGCTTTGTCGAACCTTGAGGTTTGAACACTTGAACACAACACTTGCTTTGCTGCGAGGTCGCGCCTGCTCAAGATGCAAAGAGAACCATGAAAAACTCAAATATAATGGCGAACACGTCATAAATGGGAAGAATAGTGCCGATTGAGGCTCTCTTGCACCTGCGGGGAGCTGGACGGCTGCCGTTGCCTATTGTCCCAGCACGGTCCGGTATACTTGGTAGGTGTCGGCGGCAATCTGGGCCTGGGTGTAATGAGCCAACACGCGTTCCCGTCCCCGCTGGGTCAGGTCAGCGCGTAGATCAGGGTCTTGCATCAACCGCATCAGGTGAGCCTGCAAAGCATCTGCCCGCTCCTCAGGAAAGATAAGCCCTGCGTCGCCGATGACGTGTGGAATCTCGCCGGAATCGGATCCAATCACCGGCACACCGCAAGCCATGGCCTCGATCAGCACCCGGCCAAACTGCTCCTTCCAGTTGGGATGTGTGCGAGAGGGGAGGACCAGGACATCCAGCTGGCGATAGTACGCGGGTATTCGGGTCGATGGGATCGGATCGTCGAACGAAACTCTGTCCGCCAAGCCCAGACGTCGTACCTGCGCTTGCAACGTTCCTTTCGCCGATCCGCTGCCCAAAATGCAGGCCCGCGACGCACCTCCCAACTCGGCGAGCGCCTCCAGCAGCAAGTCGACTCCCTTCTCCTCTACCAGCCGCCCCACATAGCCGACCACAAAGTCCTGGCCGCTCCCCCCCAAGGGGGCTGGCTCAAAGATCTTGGGGTCCACGCCAAACTGGGGGATGATGGAGATCGGTCCTTCGTACCCCTTTGCCCGCCACACTCGAACCGATTCCCGGTTGCCGACGAGGCCGTGGTCGGCCTGTCGCAGCGCGTACCGCTCCAACAGGCGGAAAGGAAGGGGATAGCGCCGGTAAATGTTCTGCCACGAAAAGAACAGACTCTTGGCCCCGATTCGTCGAGCAAGCCACAGAGCGTGAGCGGTCGCCAGGTTATATGGCTCCTCATCCATGTGGACCAGGTCAGGCTGCACACGCCGCATCTGCTTCCCCAAACCAGGGTAGAAGTGCAGGTGGTAGTGGCCGTTAAAGACTATCGGTTCCACGGCCAATTCATAGCCGCTGGTATACTGTCGTTCCAGGTCGATGTCACCGGTTGGATCTCGCCAACGGGGCGGTACAACAACGGTCAGCTCCATACCGGGTAGACGCGCCAGTTCCTCCAGCTTTTTCTGATAGATGCCCACAATGCACGCCTTGGAGACCATCAGGACGCGCACGAAGCGACCTCCTCGTAGACGGTTACCGTCTTCTGCGCCGTCTGCAGCCAACTGAACTTGGCCGCCTGCTCTGGACCTCGACGACCGAGCTCGGCGACCAGGTCGTCGTTCACCAAGCAGGCAAGGATGGCCCCAGCCAAGCCTGGCACGTCATCTGGGCCAACGGCAAAGCCGGCATCGCCCAGCAGTTCTGGCAACGAACTGACATTCGATGTGACCAACGGCGTCCCACAAGCGAGCGCCTCCAGCACCGGCAGCCCAAATCCTTCGTACCACGAAGCAAAGACCGCACAGGCCGCGCCGCGATAGACGGCTGGCTTATGAGCCTCTTCCACCCAGCCAGTAAAGCGCACTTTGTCTTCAATGCCCAGCTCCGCCACCAGCGGACGGGGGTCGTAGAAGGGGGGCTTGTCCCGCTCAGGGAGCTTCCCGCCGATGATCAATGTCGCATCGTCGTCGGCCTGGGCCACGGTGGCAAAAGACTCGACCAGCGCCGCCACGTTCTTGCGCACATCGTGACCCGCCAGGTAGAGGACATAGCGCGGAGGTAGATCATAAAGTCGGCGGATGCGCTCATCATCGGACGTCGCCTCGGGGCTGAACTGATCGCCTACGGCCAGGTAAATGCAGCGCACCCACTCAGGTGGAACGTGCAAATGCCTCTCGATGTCGCGCTTGGAAGCCTGCGAGTCAGTGAGCACCACCGCTGCTTGCTGCGCCGAAGCGGCCGCCAAGCTGGTGTACAGCCGGACCAGCGGCCCGCCCCGATAGGCCGGCAGCAGCATCGGGATCAGGTCATGGACAGTGACCACCGTGGGCGCGCTCGGTTGCAGGGGTGAACCCCAGTAGGGCACATGGGCCACGTCGGCGCCCCAGCGCCGACAGACACGGGGAAAGGTGACCTGCTCGAACCACACTTTGCCCACACGCTTTGCACGGTTGCGCCAGAATGAGTGCGGGCGCTCGAGTTCAACTTGGAGACCCGGAACTCGGAATTCGCCAACGCCGGGCGGAGCGACGAGAAGGAAGCGGTAACTTGGCGCGACCTGTGGCATGGCTCGCAGCAGGTTGCGGAGGTACTGCCCGCTGCCAGTGCCAGGCTGATCCAGGAACCAAGCGTTGACGGCGATCCTCAAGGCTCAACTCCCAGTGCAGGACATTTCGGAGACACAAATCTTGACCAGTGCGCCGTGTGCATTCAATCTACGTATCCATGGGGATGCCGGCGGTGCCAGTCCCAGGCGCTCTGTACAATGTCGCGCAGGCTGGGGTGACGGGGCTGCCAGCCCAGTTCGCGCCGGATCAGTTCCGACCCGGCGACGAGCGTTGGCGGGTCTCCAGCCCGCCGAGGGCCATCGACCGCCGGGATGGGCTGACCTGTCACCTCCCGCGCCGTCTCGATCACCTCACGGACGGTATAGCCCTGGCCGTTGCCCAGGTTGTAGGTCCGGCTGCCGCCATCCAGGACGGCTGGGGCCACACAGAGCGTGTGCGCTTGGGCCAGGTCCAGCACGTGGATGTAATCGCGCACGCAGGTGCCATCGCGGGTTGGGTAATCATTGCCAAAGATCTCGATGTGATCCCGCTGACCCAAGGCCACCTGCAACACCAACGGGATGAGGTGAGTCTCAGGATCATGATCCTCACCCCGCTCGGCCGTGGCGCCTGCAGCGTTAAAGTAGCGCAGGCTGGAGTATCGCAGTCCATGGACGCGATCCAGCCAATGCAACACCCGCTCCAAGACAAATTTGGATTCGCCGTAAGGACTGCCTGGGATGATCTGTTCTGTCTCAGCAATAGGGATCTTTTCTGGTTCGTCAAAGAGGTTTGCCGTTGAGGAAAGAACAAAACGGCGCACTCCGTGCTCTACCATCGCTCGCAGCAGATTGAGCCCATTGACGACATTGTCGCCAACGTACTTCAGAGGCTGCTCCATCGATTCGCCTACCAGTGTGTACGATGCAAAGTGCATTGCCGCTTCAAAGTCACGCTGGGCAAAGAGGTCGGACACTGCCTCCCGGTCGGCCAAGTCGCCCAAGACGAACTCGGCTTGGGGGTGCACCGCCGCGCGATGACCCTGCGACAGGTTGTCAAAGACGGTGACCTGGTCACCCTGACGGATCAGCTCTTCCACCACGACGCTGCCGATATAGCCTGCACCGCCGGTCACAAGAATGTGCATTATGTCTCCTTCAATTCGAAGTGTTGTGTGAAGGTTCGGGGTGAACCAGTCCTAGCTCTACCAGCAGACGGAAATAGGCCAGCAGTAGCTCCACATCCCGCTGTCCGGTCTCCATCTCGACCAGATCGGCAATCTCCAACACCGAACGGGCGCCATCGGCCCAGTAGAGCGCCAGCGAGACCAGGGTCCTCTGATAGCCCCGGTCCTTGCGTTCCTGGAGCAGGCGCCACCATGCCTCGCGAACCTCATCGTCCAAGTGGCGTATGTGTTGTCGCAGCGAAACCGGACCGCGCACCTGCCGCCTCGGGATCAGACCACTCGCCTCCTGCTCCTGCTCGGAGCGAGTACGGGCGGGGATCATGGGCAGGGACTCTAGCCCCACAGAAGCTGCGTGCAGATCCACGGCGCCTCTGGCCCAGGAAAGCTCTTGGCGCATAGCGCGCTCGGCCTCAGACTGCAGGTCGACCAGGAGGCACTCGATCGGCGCCAGTCGTTCCAAAGACTCCAGCGCCGCTCTGTGACGGTCCAGCAGGTAGGCCAGCCTGCGGTCCAGTCCGATGATGGCCTTGGCCAGCGCTTCGCCCTCATCCAGGGACAGGGCTTCGGTCACGGCAGCCTGCGCCGTCTCGAGCACGCGGGCCTTGAAGCGAGTGACCATCTCGTGGCCCAGCCAGACGGTCTCTTCGACGCCGGCTGTGGCCAACCAATAGGCGTAGGCCGCCGCCAGTGACCCCGCCCGGGCCAGGCTCTGGTGATCGGTGCGGTCGGGTGTGTCGGCGGAGGTATGGTAGAAGCGGTCGGGCCACTGGATCAACATTGGCGTCGGCACGCCGACGGTGGGGTCAGATAGGACAAAGTGGTCACTGCCACCCGAAAAGGGGGCTACCGCCTGGCGATAGAGCGGATACCTCCCCAACCCAGTGTAGCTCGGCGAGACGTCCGTCATGCCCCTGATTGTCGGGAGCGCCTCCCGCAACCAGGCCAGCAGGTCGGGTGCGAAGGAGGCTGCCGCATCGGGCGGGAGTTCGATGAGCCAGGAACTGCCCGTCTGGCTCTGATCCTGGCCGACCATGTCCAGGTTGATGCCGGCGACGATCTGACCCAACAGTTCCTCGCAGCCGGATAGGTAGGCGAAGGTACCCGTCATCTCGGGGAGCCACAGGAAGCGGATGGTGCGTCGGGGCCGCGGCAACTGGCCATCGGTGATGAGCGTCTGCAGGGTCCGGGCTGCTTCCATGGCCGCCGCTGCCCCCGATGCGTTGTCATTGGCCGACGGCTGCGGGTGACAGAGGTGGGCCACGACCAGAACATCCTCGTCGATCTCGCCGCGGATGACCGCCGAGACGACTTCCAACTCTCCATCGTACAGGCGGCTGTCCACCCTGGCCCGGATACGGACGGGGTCCTCATTTTCTGCCAACAGACGGCGCAGCATCTGACCCTGGCGGGGCGTCAGCACAAAGCCAAAGCACTTGGTATCGCCGGGCTGCCACCAGAAGGAGGTGTACTGACGGACGTCGGCCAGGTCGCCTTCGAGGCGTACCGGCTTGACCACGCGCATCCCGTCGAAAAGGATACCAACGGCCCCCCGCTGTTCGACGGCGAGCTCCCACACCCGGCGCAGGTCCCCCTTGGTCAGCACCACCTTGCCCGCGACATCCAGCCCCTCGTAGTCATCTTGCTCTTCGCCGTCACTCAGCAGCACGACCTCTGCCTCTCCTGCAAAGGAGGTACTGCGCTGGATGAGAGAAATGGGACAGCCGCGGTAGTCGGCCAGCTGTGTTGCCTTATCTTCAGGGGCAACGAGGTGCAGCGTGGCGCCGGTGCAATCCCATTCCTGAAAACTGGACCAGCCCCAGAATTTGGCTTGTTCGTCAGCCGGGTAAGAGAGGATTTCCGCATCCAAGTCGTCACGGATTAGGTGCTGGTGAAGGAGTTGTGCTGCTTGGCGGTAGCCGGGGCTGACCTGGATGCGGTGAAAGCGGCTCAGATCGGCGACGGTCTGCCAAGCTGCCTCACCAGAATAGGCTTGCCAAATCTGCTTGAAGGTTTCTCGAAACTTGTTCATGATTCATCCTTGATGCAAAGTGCCAGGATTATAGCCGAAAAGGGAGTTCCTGTCCATTCAGACGGGCGCCTACCCCAGGGCCTTGTCAAAGTCGCGAGTTCGGCGGATATGGGCCGGCATGCACGCCTTGAATCGCTGCGAAACGCACAGGTCTGACCTTGC
>JASFTJ010000040.1:0-9569 GCA_050053615.1 Anaerolineae bacterium
CGACGAAGTAACCGGAGATGTGATAAGGCGCTACATCAAGTTTCATCAACATGACCAAGGTGCAGTCCAGCTAGCGCTGTGGGACGAGTGACCCGATGCCCCGCAGCTTGCTGCGGGGTAATTCACTCTGCTGCCTCTTTTTTCGGGGCAGCCGACAGCAGTCAGTAAGCTATCCGCTCCGAATGCCGTACGCGGCATTCTTCGGCGGTGGCCTTGGGTGTTTCCGATCTTTTGCCAGATCAAGGAGGTCAATGGTATGGCCGCGATTACCAACATTTTTCGCGCCGTCACCTACCGGGGGAAGGAGGGGCATATCGCCTGGATGCTCCACCGGATCACGGGTGTTGGCGTCTTCTTTTTTCTCGCTCTCCACATCGTGGACATTTTTCTCATGTCCTTCGGACCCGATGTTTTCAACGCTCTCCTGTTTTTCTATCACAAGTTCCTGTTCAAGCTCGGGATCGTCTTTGGGCTGTACCCCGGCGTGCTGTATCATGCACTGAACGGCATGCGCGTGGTCATCATCGACTTTTGGCCAAGCATGGGCAAACGCCAGGCGATGCTGTGGCGGGTGCAGATGGTCATCTTTGCCCTGGCCTACATCCCGTCAGCCATCGCTATGCTGTCGACCATGTTCGGCAGCCACTAGGAGGAGCAAGTATGTCTGCACGAAACCCTGCCCGACCCCGCCCGGCCAGCAACTTTGAGCTGTACAGTTGGTTCTTCATGCGGATCTCGGCGGTGGCCCTCTTTGTACTGGCTACGTTCCACTTGGTCTACATGCACATCGTCCTTGGGGTGGATGCCATCAACTTTGAGGTGATCGCTCAGCGGTGGCAGTCGCCCGGCTGGCGTCTGTACGACCTATTCTTGCTCATCTTTGGCTGGATCCACGGCGCCAACGGCGTACGTATCGTCCTGGACGACTATATCCATCCCCAGGGCTGGAAGGTGCTTGCCAAGTCGATCCTGTATGTCGTGACGTTCATCCTGATTGTCCTGGGCGCCTATGTCATTTTCACGTTCAAGCCATAATATTGTCCATGCCCAGTATCCCAGGCATGTCGGGCATTCGATATCGGATATTGGGTATTGCTGCGGAGGCTAGGCAGAATGTACCATTCATTCGACGCAGTTATCGTTGGGGCGGGGGGCGCTGGGCTGCGAGCGGCCCTGGAATTGGGCCAGGTGGGCAGTGTGGCGGTGCTCAGCAAGCTCTACCCCACCCGCTCCCACACCGGCGCGGCCCAGGGCGGCATCGGCGCGGCGCTGGGCAACCAGGAAGAGGACCTATGGGAGTGGCACGCCTTTGACACGATCAAGGGCGGCGACTACTTGGTCGACCAGGACACCGCCGAGATGATGGCCCAAGAGGCCATCGAGACGGTCTACGAACTTGAGCATTGGGGTCTACCCTTCGACCGCACGCCCGATGGCAAGATCGCCCAGCGGCCGTTCGGTGGCCACACTCACCACTTTGGCCAGGGGCCGGTGCGCCGTTCCTGCTATGCCGCCGATCGGACCGGACACATGATCCTGCAAACCCTCTACCAGCAGTGTGTGCGCCACAACGTCCAGTTTTTCGATGAATATCACGTGCTTGACCTATTGATCCAGGATGGTGTAGTCTGTGGGGTGACCGCCTATCAGATCTTGACCGGCGAGATGCACACCTTTCGGGCCAAGGCGGTGCTCTTTGCCACCGGCGGCATGGGCCGCATGTTCAAGATCACGTCCAATGCCCACGCCTTGACCGGCGACGGCCCAGCCATTGCCCTGCGGCACGGCGTGCCGTTGGAAGATATGGAATTCTTCCAGTTTCATCCCACCGGCATCTACAAGATGGGTATCCTCATCACCGAAGCGGTGCGCGGCGAGGGCGGCATCCTCCTTAACAGCGAGGGCGAGCGCTTTATGGAGCGCTATTCGCCAACGCTCCTCGACCTGGCCCCACGGGATATTGTCTCCCGGGCCATCTACCTGGAAGTGCAGGAGGGGCGGGGCGTCAACGGCCGGGATTACGTGAACCTGGACGCCAGCCATCTAGGCCGCGAGGTCGTGGAGGCCAAACTACCCGACATCGCCGATTTTTGCCGCACCTACTTGGGCATCGACCCGGCGGTCGAGCCGATGCCGGTTCAGCCCACGGCCCACTATGCCATGGGCGGCATCCCCACCGACTCGGATGCGCGCGTGGTGATCGACGAAAAGAACACGCCGCTGCCCGGCTTTTACGCCGCTGGCGAATGCGCCTGCGTCTCGGTGCACGGCGCCAACCGCCTGGGCACCAACTCACTGGTAGACCTGGTGGTCTTTGGCCGTCGGGCTGGGCGCGACATGGCTCGCTACATCCGTGAGAATGGTTTTGTGCCGCTGCCCGCCGATCCCGAGTGTGAGGCCTGTGATGAGGTGGAGCGCCTGCTGACGAGAACTGGCGGCGAATCGGTGGCCCGCATCCGCAAGGAACTTCAGGAAGTGATGATGACCAACGTCGGGGTCTTTCGCGTTGAGGCGCAGATGCAGGCTGCCGTGGACAAGGTCCACGAGTTGCAAGAGCGCTACCGCTGGGTGAGCCTCCAGGACCAAGGCCAAAAGTTCAACACCGAGCTGCTGGAGGCAGTCGAACTGGGTTATCTGCTGGACCTGGCCGAGGTCACGGCGGCGAGCGCCCTGGCCCGCCGAGAGAGCCGTGGCGCTCACTCGCGGGAGGATTACCCCGAGCGAGATGACGCAAATTGGCTCAAGCACACCCTAGCATATCGTACCGATAGCGGCGTGGAGCTCAGGTACAAGCCGGTGACGGTTACGCGATTCGAGCCAAAGCCGAGGACTTATTAGGACACGGATAAACACGGATTTTCACGGATATTCTAATTTTTTCTCCGCGTGCATCCGCGTCCCCCAAGCAGAGGGAATGAACCATGCAGGTTACACTCAAGATTCAACGATTCAACCCGGAGAAGGACCAGAAGCCACATTGGGAGGAATACCAGGTCGAGGTGGAGCCCGGTGATCAGTTGCTCGATGCGTTGCATCAGGTCAAGTGGTATCAAGATGGCACCTTGGCCTTCCGCCGCTCCTGCGCCCATGGCATCTGCGGCTCCGATGCGATGACTATCAACAGCGTCAACCAGCTGGCTTGCAAGATCCTGATGAAGGATGTGGGGACCAAGGCTACCATCGAACCGTTACGGGGATTCCCAGTCATCAAGGACCTGGTGGTGGACATGGAGCCGTTCTTTGAAAAGTACCGTTCGGTCAAGCCTTATTTCATCAACTACGACCCCGACCCGCCGGTCGAGCGTTATCAGAGCCAGGCAGAGCGGGAGCGCTACAACGACACGACCAAGTGCATTCTGTGCGGGGCCTGCACCAGCTCCTGCCCATCGTTCTGGGGTAACCACAACTATGTAGGGCCGGCGGCCATCGTCCAGGCTCACCGCTTCATCTTTGACAGCCGCGATCAAGGGGCCAACGAGCGGCTGGAGTTGTTGAACGATCGCGATGGGGTGTGGCGCTGCCGGACGATCTTTAACTGCGTGGATGCTTGCCCCCGCGAGATCGACGTGACGCGGGCGATTGGGGAGGTGAAAAAGCTGCTGCTGTTCAATCGTATGGTGTGATTGGGAAAGAGCGGGATCGCCGGTATGTGGACGATCCCGCTCTTGCTACCGAGTTGGGTCAGACAGTCCGACCTATCCTCGCTCGGCCAGCTGCCTGTCAAGCATGACGAGTCCCTGGCCCTTGTCGCCGATCATCTTTAGGAGTTCCAGGATCTCGGTGGCGGTCTGCTCTTCCTCGATCTGCTCATCCACGAACCACTGGAGGAGCCCGTAGCTGGCATAGTCCTTCTCTTCCATCGCCAGGTCGTAGAGGCTGTGAATCTTGCCGGTGATGTACTGCTCATGCTCCAAAGTCTTTTCAAAGACGTCGGTCGGCCCCTCGAACTCGACGGGCGGCTGCTCCAAGGCTTGGAACACCACGCGTCCGCCCCGATCATTGATGTGGCTATAGAACTTTATGGCGTGTTCTAGTTCCTCTTGGCTCTGCAGCCGCATCCAGTGGGCAAAGCCTGGCAGGTTGATGGTCTCACAGTAGGCAGACATAGACAAGTAGATATAGGAGGAAAAAAGCTCCTCCTTGATCTGCTCGTTGAACGCATCCTGCATCTTTTTGCTCAGCTCCATTTTACTCTCCTTTTTTGCAAGGGAATGTGACAGCTCAACATCCCGAGTTTTGATATTTATAATTTTGCTGATAATGATAACACAAAATTGGAGGAGTGTCAAAACTGATAGATCGAAAGGATGATGCCCCTGCAACTTCCCGCCGGCTGCTGTCGCCGCCACGGGTCCTGGGCGCATCTTTGGGCGTTCTTCAAGCGCTCAGTCGAGTTTGTTCAGATGAAACTCGCATGCCTGGCGCAGCATGTCGTTGGTTAGGCCGGATAAGCTCAGAGATTGTGCTGATGGAGGCCGGTGGGTCAGGATGTTCAGAGTATTCTTGTATTCCTGGTGAGCCTTGTCTGTCATGTTTAGGACTCGATAGGATTCGGCCAGGTAAAAGCGGGCATCCTGATGTTCCGGCTGCAAGTAGATGGCCGTCTTGAACGACTGGATGGCCACGTCGGCCTGTCCCCGGTGGAAGAGGGTTATGCCCAACAGGAGATGGGCGTCAATGTGCCAGGGGTCGTGTGCCAGTACGTATTGGCAAGCGGATTCTGCTTCGGTCAGGCGCTTTTTCTGCAGGAGGGCAGCCGCCCGCAAGCAATACGCTTCAAGCAAGGCTGGTTGGTCGTTGGACATTCGCTCAAGTTCGTGCAGGGCGGCGTCATAGTCCTGACGCTGAAAGGCAGTCTGTGCCTGCTGCAGCAAAGAAGGTGTCGACACGTCCAGGGAGGTATCGGCTTTGTGCTCAGGCGCGAGGGATGAAACAGCGGTTCCTTTCTTGGCCGGTTGAACCGCGACGGGACTGAGGGGCGGAGGGAGTAACGCTTCGCTGGTGGGCAGCCCTTTGCGGAGTAGGAGGGTATTGTCCACTGAGAGCAACTCCAGATGTCCCTGGTTGTGGCCCATGGTCTCCGTTGAGGCAACGAACAAGTAGCCACCATCCCGCAAAGAATCGGACAACTGGGCGTTGAGAACTTGTCGGGTCTCGTTGGCAAAGTAGGCGGTGATGTTCCGGCAAAAGATGACGTCAAGATGGGTGAGTTCGGGAGGGTAGTGATCTTTGGTCAAGTTGTGCACCTGAAAGGTGACCAACTGGGCAACCTCTGGGACGATGCTGTATGCTTGACCATCGAAGGAGAAATACCGGCGGCGCAGGTTGGACGGAACCAGTTGTAGTGCCTGTTCGCTGTAACGAGCTCTGCGCGCGATCTCGAGCGCAGAGGCATCCACGTCCGTGCCGATGATCTCTGCTTCCAGGCTTCTATGCTCTCTTTGGAACTCAAGCAGCATGATGGCCAGGGAGTATGCTTCCTCACCGGTGGCGCAACTGGCGCTCCATAGCCGTAGCGGTTCGCTCCTCGCTGTGTGGGGAGCCTCTTGGACGCGTTCTACCCCATTTCTGTACTTTCTCGCACGCAAGAGTTCTGGCAAGATCCGTTCGCGCAGTACCTCGAACTGATGCATCTCGCGGAAAAATAGGGCTTCCTTGGCCGCCAAGAGCTGAATCAGGCTATTCAATTCAACACTGAATGCATTGTCGATGAGCGTCCAGTAGTCGGCCAAGTCGTCCAGCCCATGCGTCGCGAGCCGTTTGACGATCGCCCGTTCCAGCATGTCATCCCTCTGGAGGGACCGATCTAGTCTGCTGTGGTTGGCGAGCAGGTCTCGAAATCGTGCCAAATCTTGCTCGGTCAGATGGTGGACCACATTTCCTCTCCTCCGCGTCTTTCTTGGCTGCTACTTTCCCTGTGGAAGAGTTTTACCATGGCTCCTGGGACTTTGGCACAGGAGCTGCCTGCCGTGGGATTGTAGATCGCGGCTTGCGGGATGATCGTCAACCCAGCCAGAGCTGTGTTTGATGTCAGGTGCAAACGGCAGGCCGCGAGAGGTGCTCGCGGACCGTCGAGTCTGTGCAGGACGCTTGATTGTACGTGCCAGTTTCTAGGCAAAGACCGATGCTAGTGCTAGATGTCGCGGTTCAGGGTGGACAGAAAATCGGCGTTGCTCCGAGTCTTGGACAGACGATCCAGGACTGGTTCGACTGCGTCGGCCCCGCCACCGAGGGCGTCAATCATGCGCCGCAACGTCCAGACCCGAGAGAGTACATCTTTGTTCAGCAGCAGCTCTTCCCGCCGTGTGCTGGAACGTTCGATGTCTATCGCGGGGAAGAGTCGTCGTTCGGCTAGCTTGCGGTTCAGGTGCATCTCCATGTTGCCGGTGCCTTTGAACTCTTCGTAAATCACGTCGTCCATGCGGCTACCGGTGTCTACCAAGCAGGTGGCGATGATGGTTAGGCTTCCTCCCTCTTCGATGTTCCGTGCCGCGCCAAAGAACCGTTTGGGTGGGTACAGGGCAGCGGGATCAATGCCGCCTGACAGCGTTCTGCCGCTGGGAGGCACGACGAGGTTGTAGGCCCGAGCCAGCCGGGTGATGGAGTCAGCTAGGATTACCACGTTCTCTCCGGTTTCAACCAGGCGTTTGGCCCGTTCCAACGCCATCTCGGCCACGCGCACGTGATGCTGGACCGGTTCGTCAAAGGTTGCGGCCATAACCTCAGCCTCCACTGAGCGGGCCATGTCGGTCACCTCCTCCGGTCGCTCGCCAATGAGCACGACCATGAGGTGTAGATCGTCATGGTTGGAGGTAAGGCCATTAGCAATCTCTTTGAGGATGGTTGTCTTGCCCGCTTTGGGTGGTGAGACGATCATGCCGCGTTGGCCACGCCCGATGGGCGCCAGCATGTCCAGCAGCCGCGTGGACAAGGGGTGTCGCCCGGATTCGAGGCGGAACTGCTCCCTGGGAAAGATGGGGGTCAGTCTGTCGAACCACGGCCGCCGTTTGGCGCGCTCCGGATCCTCGCCGTTGACCGCTTCGACCCGTAGCAGCCCAAAGTACTTCTCGTTGTCCTTGGGCGGCCGGACCTGACCGACGACGGTATCCCCGGGCCGAAGCCCAAAGCGCCGGATCTGGGACTGAGAAACATAAATGTCGTCCGAACTGGGCAGCAGGTCGCCGGAGCGGAGGAATCCAAGGCCATCCGGGATGATATCCAAGATACCTCCACCGAAGAGCAATCCCTTCTCTTCTGCATAAGCCTGCAACAAGCGCATGACGAGATCATGCTTCTTGAGTCGGCTGTAGCCCGAGACATCCAAGTCGCGAGCCACATCTTGCAGTTCGCTCAACGTTTGGTTCTGCAATTCAACTATATTCACTTTTTTCGCTCCATACTTAGGAATCCTTCGAGTTCTTTGAGGCAGTGTTCGAAACCACGAACTAATTGCCCACTGCTGGCTGGGGCTGGGCGCACTCTATCATGGCAATAGACTCGTTTGACAATTGGGCAATATGTCGCACACGAACGTAGTTAAATGCTATAAGATGCGGAATCAGCTTTTGCGAGTTGCCAAAGGCAACCCAAGTGCAGATGCGCCCCACTATCATCGGTCAAGCTTGAGATTGACAGGGAATGCATTTAGGTAGCACAATCACACAAGGTGAGGATTCGAACTATCCCACAAGCCACCACATTATAGCATGGAATGTTCGCTTCGTCAAATAGTAACAAAACAGTGACAGCAGGAAACATCGGACGACAGGACGCTAGAGTGCACACATGAAAAGCATGAGTAATGCAATCCTTTTTGCTGGGAATGTTCTTGCACAAAGGCTTGTTCAATGAGGGGTCGTTTGCCAGTCGAGAGATGGACTGTTCACGGTTCAGTGCCTTGATAGTATAGCATATTTTCCAGAGATTTGCAAGGAACTACCAGCGCGACATTTGAAAGCCCCTTGTGCGATGACACCAGTAGAGTCACAGTCCGGGTCCCTTTGTCCTGGTTACACACACTGGCCTAGGAGGCGTCCGGCATGGCCAGGGTCAGCGCTTCGACGTCGGCGGTGAGGCGATCCACCTCTGCCAGGCGCAGGGCATAGTCGTATAGCACGTGGTGCGTGTGGAGTAGCGTCGGTGATGACAAAAACAGGCCATCTGATAGGCAGTGTAGATCTGCTCCAAAGCCGCTCGCGGTTCGGAGTCGAGCCGCTCCAGCCGGTCAGCGTTAATGATCACCTGACCCGAGTCAACGTCATAGCTCGGCAGGTTAGGATGCAAATCACTACGTTGACAACGTACGCTCTCTTGGGCACTGTTCTCGTCCCGTTTCCGGACTGCCGGATGGATTTGCTTTTCTTTGACGCTCTGGGGGCGCCAGATGTTCCGCTGCGAGTTCGGCGTCAAGAACTAAAAGCCATCCCACATGGGATGGCTTTTAGTTGGCGTTTGATACCGGATCGATCAGACGATTTCTACGACCGCCTCTTGCTCCTTGAGCGCATTCGCCGCGGATTCGGCCTGCTCCTTGGGCGCGGCCTCCAGAACTTTGGTCGGTGCGCTGTCGACCAGATCCTTGGCCTCTTTTAGACCGAGGTCGCTGCGGAAGGTACGCACAGCCTTGATAACCTGGATCTTTTTGGGGCCGATTTCCTTCAGGACCACGTCGAATTCAGTCTTTTCCTCTTCCTCTTCTGCTTCCGCACCGGCTCCCGGCATGGCAGCCATGGCTACGGGCGCCGCCGCCGAAACCCCCCACTTGTCCTGCAGTAGCTTGGACAGTTCGGCCGCTTCCAACAACGTTAATTCGTCAAGTGCTTCTACTAGTTTCTCGAGCTTTTCAGACACGACTTTTTATCCTCCTTAAACCTGGGTTGTTTGTGAGTGTACGATAATTCGTTCTAGCAGCTAGGCTGCCGCTTGCTCTTCCTGCTCAGACCGTGCCTGCAGAACCTGTACCAGTTCGCGCATCGGGGCGTTGATGGTGCTTACCAGGCTACTCATCGGTCCCTCAACAGATGCGATCAACTGGGCCAGCAAGACTTCACGCGATGGCAGGTCTGCCAGTGCCTTGATTTCCTCTGCGTCCAAGAGTTTGGCGCCCAACATCGCGCCGCGGATTTGAAGACTCTGAGTTTCCTTGGCGAAATCCACCAATACTTTGGCGACCGGTGGCGGATCCTGGAAGCAATACCCGACAGCGATCGGGCCTTCCAGCTTTTCTGCTGGGAATGGGATTTCTGCTTGTTCGAGCGCCAATCTGAACAGTGTGTTCTTTACTACCTGGAGTACTGCATCCGTCTCACGCAATCGCCGACGCAATTCGGTCATGTCTGCGACGCAAAGACCACGGTAATTGGTGAGAATCATCGCTTGGCTACGGGATATCTGGTCAACATAGCTTGCCACTGCCTGTTTTTTCTGCTCTCTTGTCAGTGCCAACTCTACTTCACCTCCTTCTTTTCAATGTTTGTCTCCCCTGAAAAAAGCCGCTTCAGCGAGAAAACGAAGGGATAGTATCCTCTTCACTCGGCTGCCTCCTCTTTCAGGTCGGCTATTTTTCCTGA
>JASFTJ010000041.1:0-9545 GCA_050053615.1 Anaerolineae bacterium
AATGCGGGCGGTCGGGCTGATCGTGTACGTTGCCAGGACATCATTGCCGCCCGCGCCGTGTTCCAACGCGGCATAGGTATTGCCGGAAACACCCGCAGGCAGGGCCAGACCGGTATAGGGCGCACAGTAAGAGTAGGTGGCTGCAGAATCGATTAAACAGGCGCGGCTGTCATCGGTAAGGATAAAGTAATGCCCATCTTGGGCCAGATAACGGCTGTAGCGGTGATAGTAGCCGGGGTCGAAGGTCAGCAGGGAATAGTCCCCCGAGTCGATCTCGTAGATATAGAATCCGGCACCGAGCGTACTCTCTTTGCCCTGCACTTCACGCCAAAAGATGCTACCCCCATCGATATACGGCCGGTTGCTGGTGGAGGCCACCAGATCCAGTGAGATATTGGTGGCCTGGCCCGAATCCAATTCCTGCACCCAGATATCGTAGCCGCCAACGGCATTGAGTTTCTGGTAGACGAGCCAGTTGGCCCACAGACCGGCCAGGCGCAAATCGTAACCTTGCACTACGATAGTATCCTGGGCGTTGTCGCTGTCATAGATATGGATAGCAGCCTGATCGTTCACCCCCCCGGTTTGGTAGGCACTCAGCGCCCCCCAGATGTCGGTACCAATGAAGCCACCGGGGCCCCAATCGGGTTGATAGTCGCTGGCGCCCGAGACTGAGAGGTTAAAATGTGTATCCGCAGAACTGCCGCTGGCCAGGGTGGCATACAGCATCTGAAAGCCGCCTGCCCAATCGGATGCGTAAATGATGCGGCGGCCATCGGGAGACCAACTGGGCCAGTTGTCGCCGCCGGTGCGCTGGCCATTCTGAATGGTGAAGCTCGATCCTGGCGAGACACGCACAGGGTTGGCACCGGCAAGATCCGTGACATAGATCCAGCTTTGCATGCTGATGTAGTCGACCAGGGTCACCGCCAGCTTTGTACCATCGGGCGACCAGGCCGGTTCCTCCGCGGCACCCAGGTCGAGGTATGTTTCATCGCCTCCCGCTGCGGGGATAGTGTACACGCCCGGACTCAAGGAAGCAGCCCAGAAGAAGGCAATGGTACTCCCATCTGGTGACCAAGTGGCGTCATAGATATCCTCATCCTGAGAGTTTTCCAGCAGAACAGTACGTCCCGTTCCATCGGCGTTGATGGTCTCCAGCCGCCAGGTGGTGCCCTCGTTGTAGATAAACACCAATCTGCTCCCATCGGGCGACCAATCGATCCAGCCTTCGTCGCCTGCAGAATTGGTCAGGCGGGTCTGGTTGCCGCCGTCGCCGTCCATGACATAGATCTCGAAATTGCCGTCGCGGTTAGAGATAAAGGCGACGCGCCCATAGGGGCCGAGGGCCGGCTGCCCTTCTTCGAACGTGGGATTGTTGCTCAGGTTGACCTGGTTGGAGCCATCGGCGTCCATGATAAAGACTTCGTTGTTCCCGTCCCGGTAGGAGGTAAAGGCGATCTGGCCACCGGCATAGGCATCCAGGGCTTCTGGTGCCGCGGGCCGGGCGGCAGGGGCAGCGGGGGCTGGCGGGGAATCGCCTCGGGCGAGGGGCAACGGTCCTTCCCAGGCCCGGCCAGGAGGCAGCCAGCCATCGCCGTCTGCCTCTTGGCGAGGAGTCAGAGAGACCTGGGGCAACGGCACGTCTCCAGCTTGCCGTGATGCCGTTGGGGATGTCACGTCTTCTGACTGAGCCTGGCTCACCGTTGGCAAAGAACTCGAAATGCCCAGTATGTACACCAAAATGAGCGTCAGGATCTTTTTGTACATGGTGTTGCCCCCTCGGAGAGTGGTAGATTGGTTGTGATTGCCCTTTCTGTGACGCACCTTCGGCTTCAGTTTATCATGAATGACCAGTTTGCACCAACGCCCTTTGACCTGACTTGAACCAGGCAAAATGGCCCATATCCCGCTGGTTGCCGAATAGGCCAAATAGTCCATGCTACCCTATATAGACCGATCTCTCAGTTTGTCAGGAATATACGCAACAAGTCACCGAAAATGAGAACTAGAGGGCTTGGCGCCCCATGCGCCGACGAGTCAGTACGAGCACAACCGTACCGGCGAGGAAAATGCTGACGCTCGCCTGATGAAGTGGCAGGTCATGGGCCGTGATGTGATTGTAGCTGTGACCAATGGCCAACTCGACTTCGGCACATAGGAGAAGATTCTTTATGATGAGTTTGATGAGCGACGGCCATAGGGGGTGTTGGTCAAAACCATCAGCGCGTGACGACCTTGCCGGATTCCTGAGATGAGATAGCAACCGCTCACTTCGGGGTGGCCAGTTCCAGTCCCATCGGCTGGCGCCTCTGTACAGCCTTGAAGGCCATCTTCTCTAAACCACATATCGAGTCCCATTGTCCCACCTCTCTGCTTCTCTACAGGTGCCTCCGGACTGCCGACTGCTCGAGAAGCCTGAAGGATGACGCGATGGCTATTCCCGGTAGAACCCGCGGAATTGGTCGAGATCCTACATCATCATTCGTTCGAGAAAGAGGGTCCCTTTGGCTGACCGGCGCGCGAGGGAAATAGACGACCCGCCTTGTTCCTGGACCAGGCGAAAAGATCTCGCAAGGGGAGTTTTCATTGTACCGTGAGGACCATTCGCTATTGGACGCCAACCAGTCCGCTCGCCGAAGGGTCCGTGCACATTCTGACGCTACGCATTTCGAAAGCCAGGGGCAGCCGAAACGGTCTCTCAGAAGCCCCGCGAGGGTTCTGGCCTCGGCGATGTGAGGAGGTAGTTTGAGGCAGAAGAGCCCTCGAACGATTGGGATACTCCTCGAGTAGGCCATCCTAGCTTGGCACATGAGGATCTTGTCTATCGGCTGGCCAAGGCTCGGGAGACGGAGGAAATCAAGCAGGCGGACAGAAGTATGACCGAAGGGGATAGCCCGGGAGATCAAGTGGATCAAGGGGACACACAAGGCGGGCGTTGCGCTGCTGGCAGATGCCCGGCAAAGGTTACGTCGATTGGCCCCGGATGATCCGCTGCTGGCCGAGGTTGCGACCTGGCGGAGAGAAAAGGAAACGAAGGAAACCTAGAAAACCCCTTCTCGTTCCTTTTTTCGTAGTATGCTCCTGAGAGAGGTCAAGTGCTTTTATTGTTTCTGCAAGGAGGAAAGATGATCCGTCTGCACATAACACGGAGCAGTACTGAGGCCGAGGCACTGACACATTGGTCAGTGTCCGAGTTGCGGGACCCCCGCGACCAGATACGTTTTCTGCTGCAACGAGAGCTGCGGAGTCAGGGCCTGCTGTCTGACAGGGATGCGTACGACGATCAAAGCGCAAAGGAAAAGTCAGATGGATAAGACCGGCTACGGTCTGCAACTGTCGTTTACCATTCAGTGCCGGGCTCGGCAATCCCATTACTTTGCTTGTCCGTGAAGCCCACGCCAAAGCAGAACAGGCACGGCGACGGTGGCAAGCTGCTCGACAGGCGGGCGATGTCGGAGCGGCGCGCCAAGCCAGGGGGTTGATCGCGTGTCCACCGAGTCTATGGGCCACCTGCCAACTATTGAGTACTCAAATCGACAGGTCTTTGGAGAATACCCCCGTAAGGGTGACTGCCAGTTTGCCCTACCTCCATAGGATTACGCCGTCGGTGTTCTCCCCCACGATTTTGCCCTCTAGTTCCAAGAGATCCAGGTGACCGATGACCTCCGATACGGCCAGGAACGTGTCCAGAGGCGAACAGTTGGGAAACAGTTCGTGGACCACGTCCCAGGTGGTCCGTGCTCTGCCCCGAAGGGCCTGGAGGACTCGTGCTGTCCGCTGGCGATGGAACTCGAGGCGCTGGCGCACCAATCCGGCGACGTCGTAGATGATCGGACCGTGGTTGGGCAAGGCGCGGACGATATCCATCGCTGCCACACGCTGCAGCGATGCTTTGTAGAGTGCCAGGCTGCGGGGGCGCTCGGTTTCGCCGGGTGCCGGCGGCTCGACCACAGGGTTCGATGAGATGTCGGCCAGCAAGTGATCGCTGGAGAGCAGAATCCGGCCTTCTGGTTCATACAGGCAGATGAGACCGGCAGCGTGACCAGGTGTATGTAGGACCTGCCAATTGTGCCCTCCCAGGCGAAGGGTATCGCCTTCGTCCAAGCTGGTGTCCACCGGTGTTTGGTGGGCAAAGCGCTTGAACCCCCGCGTTACCTTGTCTGCAGCTATCATCATCTGGGTCGGTACGGCGGCCTGCCGGAGCAGATCAGTGTAGAAGGCCACGCGCCGTTCCCGATCGGCATCGTAGTCAGCCAAGGCAGAGATGTTCCCAGAGTGAGTCCAGACTTGAGCGTTTGAGGTAGCCGCCAAGTCAGCTGCCAACCCAAAGTGGTCGGCGTGGGCGTGAGTCACGATGATGCGATCCAGATCGGTAGGGCTGTAGCCCAGGCTGGACAGACCTGCTTCCAACGCGGTCAGGGTATCGGTGGTCCGTGGTCCTGTGTCTATCAGCGTCAACGGCTCACCTGGCGCGTCAGCCACATAGACAGTGACAGGCCCGACGGGGAAGGGAGTCGGCAAGCTGATGGGGTGTAAGTGTGGCAGTGCTGTATCTAGGGTCATCTTTGCTCCAAGGCTTTCAGGCATTAGTCCGGTGTTTGTATCAAGTTTAGGCTGGGTACAAAGAGAACCGAAGGAGTAGCTTACACCGCATTCTCCCGTCGCTCCCGATACCCACGAGGCAACTTGATATCAAGGGCCGCACACTCGAGTATGCAGGAGGCACCAGGTAGTCTGGCATGCCAGATGTGTGCTGGCTGAAAAACCGGGCCGTCCCGACTGTACCCAAAAGGGACACGCATCCCTACCGGTGCAGCTCTCCCCCCTGCAACCCAATAGACATCGCGGGCCAGAGCACTTCTCATCAAGAAAACCGGGTCTTTCGAGCAATCATGGGCCTGGCCCCTTCCTTTTCTTTTGGCTCAGCACCCTGTTGTGCGTAGCATCTAGCTCCGCCGAACAGACTCCCCGCATGAGAAGCTCAGAAGTGAGATGACAAGACCGTACATGTACTAGTTGCCACCCTCGCTGAACACATTATGGGTGCCCGCGATACGCCTGTGGCGCAATCGCATCGTCGCCCTCGCCTCGGTCAGGAAGCGTTTGCGCATCGTCTCATCGCCCATTAGAGCCCGGCTCAGTTCTTTGATGGACACCTCTTCGGCCAAGACGGTATCTTGAGCAAGGTGGACAAAGCCGAAACCGCCCCGCCCCAGTTGGCGTATCATGCCATAGTCGCCGTTAGATAGGGTGCCACTGGGATTGAGTGCCATCGCCCAGACCTTGTTTCTCCCTTGCACCAACCCGGAGCCTGTAGGTCAAGCTGGAGAGTGATCCCACAGAGCTGTGCAGTGCGGTGAGCTCCGCCAGTTCGAATCCGCTACGCAGGCCCCATTCTAGCCTATTTTGGGGCCAGGTGCAAGCTCCTCTCAGCCTTTCGGCACGCCTTTGCTTTGACACAAAGAACCTGATCCTCAGTGAATCGGATTTCTTGTTTCGCACTTTTCCAGGGCAAGTTGATGGGTCTGCCTTCTGCCGCAGTCGTCGGGGGAATACGCACACGGGGCCTGAAGCGAGTCCCCCAGCAGGCTGCAACAACGTGTTACAGTCGCACAGCATTGGACACTCCGCAGCGAGGAGGGGGCGCAAGGCTGCTAAGAAACAGGTCATTCTGAACACAGCGCAACAGAGTGCGCCGTCCCCCGTAGTTGGCCGCTCAGCATGACAGGTTTGGGGCTTGGTTTCTTGCCTAATGAGCGGCGGCCGCCTGCCGTGCGCCACTCAGAAGCAAACGACTGGACCTAGTGCTGACCTCGGCATAAGAGAACGTTGTGGTCAGAATGGCAGAAGCCGAGGAGAACCTGTCGCGGGGCGCCCTAGGACAGAGGATCATTACCGTGCTTGGACTCGGCGATCGGACAACGCTCGATCTGCCTATTCAGTTAGACTCTCGTTCCAACGCCGGATGAAAGGGTGCAGGCATACAGATGATCTCGAGAAAGCGCAGATCAAAGAACGTCTGAGCGTTCGTCGGTTTGAGGATGGCTGCCGTGTCTGCACCCCGTCCTGTACCACCGACGGCGATCACCGGCACGTCGGTGCGCACCAGGCCGGCGTCGGCAGCCATCAGGCATAGCTCCGCGACCACTTTGATGCCTTCCCCCAGAGTGCGCAAAGTGTAGGCCATGATCTCGTCCACTTGGTAGGAGCCTAGCTTTTTGCGGACTGCTCGCCCCACGCCACCGAAGGAGTGCTGCGCGGTGAGGATCGTCGCCCCGCCCGCCTCGATGGCCGCGCGGTTCTCGTCGGTGAGCAACTGGACGTCTGGCCCGCGAAATCCGGTGGACTGGGTGACGACGATAACCTCCCGATTGCGGAGCATCTCCACAGCCTGGACACCGGTTACACCCCGGGTGGTTGCCACCAGGATCTGGCGGATACCCAAATCCTCCGCCCGGGCGCCAGCCAATTCTAGCGTGCGCGGCGTATTGACCGGGCCGGTCTGGCGAAAGTAGGTACAGGGGGCAGTGATCTCTGAGCTTTCCATTTCCTCACTCCTCGCCGCACAGGGCCAGCAGCCGTTGCCAGCGCCGGTCAACTTCTGATTGAAATTGATCAATCATGTGCTCGTTTTCGGGCCGGAAGAGATGGTCGAAACGGCCTTGCCGTGCCAACCACTCCTTCACCGGCAGCTTCTGTCTGGGCTTGTACGACAATCGCCATTCGCCATTTTCCACTTCGAAAAGGGGCCAATAGCAAGTGTCCACAGCCATTTGCGTGATCTCGATGGTCTCCTCGGTGCCATGTCGCCACCCCCGGTTGCATGAGGAGAGCACGTTCAGAACGGCCGGCCCGCCACAGGCAATCGCTTTGCGTGTTTTTGTCATCAGATCCCGCCAGCGACTGGGCGCAGCCTGGGCCACGTAGGGAATGCCGTGTGCGGCCATGATGGCCGTCAGGTCTTTGCGAAACTGCTGTTTCCCCGGAATGGCCCGGCCGGCTGGAGAAGTCGTCGTGTTCGCGCCAAAGGGGGTCGCGCTGGAGCGCTGGATGCCGGTGTTCATGTACGCGCCATTGTCGTAGCAGACGTAGACAAATTGGTGACCCCGCTCCAGGGCGCCTGAAAGGGACTGCAACCCGATGTCGTAGGTGCCGCCGTCACCGCCGAAGGCCAGGAACTTGACGTCCTGCTCCGGGATCTTGCCCTGCCGAACCAGGCTGCGGTAGGCGGCCTCGACCCCGCCGATGGTGGCGGCCGCGTTCTCGAACGCGTTGTGGATCCAGGGCACTCGCCAGGCCGTGTAAGGATAGATGCTCGTGGCGACTTCCAGGCAGCCCGTGGCGTTGGCGATCACCACCGGCTCGTCGATGGCGGCCAGAACCTGCCGGACGATGATCGAGGCACCACAACCGGCACACAGCCTCTGACCCGGCGCCAGACGCTCGGGTTGCTTGATCAACTCTCGCGGTGTCAACTTGGTAGCCACTTTGTCCTCCTCACTCGCGCACGCCCAAGAACGTGACCGGGCGGGATACCTTGCCCGACTCGGCGATCTCGAACAGGTCGTGGAACACCGACTCGATCTCGGGGAGCGAAATGTCTCGTCCGCCGAGGCCATAGACATAATCTACTGTGGGAATGGTGACTCCTTGCACGGTTAGGGCGGCGACCAGCTCTAGAAAGAGCGGGCCTGCGTTGCCCATAGCGCCAAAGGAAACGGAACGGTCCAGCACGGCCACTGCGTTCACGTGGCGTAACGCCTCTGCCAGTTCCTTCCCCGGAAAAGGACGGAACACGCGGGGTTTGAGCAACCCGACGGCCAGCCCCTCCCCCCGCAGCCGATCGACGACGACTTTGGCCGTCCCCGCAGTTGAATTCGCGACGACGATGGCTACCGCCGCATCCTCGAGCCGGTAAGCGTCAAAGAGCCCATAGTTCTGGCCAAATGTCTGGTTGAACTCCTCGGCAACCTCCAGGATCACGTCCCGGGCCCGATCCATGGCTTCCATCTGCTGCCGCTTGTGCTCATAGTAGTAATCGTAAAAGTCGAGCGGGCCGAAGGTCTTGGGATTTTCCAGGTCCAGCAGCGGCCACCGGGGACGATATTCGCCGACAAAGGCCTGCACCTCTTTGTCGTCATAGACCTCCACCCGTTCTATCCCATGGCTGGTGATGAACCCATCCTGGCAGACGGTCACCGGCAAGAGCACGTCGTCGTGTTCGCCGATCCGGAGGGCCTGGAGCAGGTTGTCGTAGGCTTCCTGGCCATTCTCGGAGAGGAGGATGATCCAGCCGCTGTCCCGGATGCCCATCACGTCGGCGTGGTCGCAGTGGATGTTGATCGGGCCGGATAGGGCGCGATTGACCAGGCTCATCACGATGGGACAACGGTTGGAGGCGGCGATGTAGAGGATCTCCCACATAAGGGCCAGGCCGTTGGCGGCCGTAGCCGTCATGACCCGGGCGCCAGCTGTCGAGGCGCCCACGCAGGCACTCATGGCGCTGTGCTCGCTCTCGACCGTCATAAACTCGGTGTCGACCAGCCCTTCGGCGACGAAATCGGCAAAGGCCTGGACCGTAGACGTCTGGGGGGTGATAGGATAGGCAGCCACGACGTCAGGGTTGATCTGGCGCATCGCCGTCGCAACCGCATCGTTGCCCGACAAAGCTTCAAAGCGGCTCATGGTTTACTCCTCACCTCTGCCTTCTTCGATCATGCGAATGCACAGACGCACGTCGTCCTGTGCCAGCTCTTGCCCTGCCTTCCGCGCCACCTTGGCATTTACGGGGCAGACGGCGGCACAGATGCCACATCCCTTGCAGTGCTCCAGGTCGAAACCCGTCATCTCGCCCCTGTCTGCGTCCACCAGGATGCTAGAGTCGGGACAGAACAGCCAGCACTGAAAGCAGTGCGTGCAGTCCGCTTCCCCGCGGACGGGCCGGAAGGCCCGCCAATCGCCGGTCCGATACTCGACGGCGTTGCCTGCTTCTAGAATCATGCCCCCAATCGGGATCTCGCGCCATCCTTTGAGCGCCATTTTCATGCACCTATCCTTCTTGAACCTGGGCGGCGCCACGCTCCATGGCCCGCACGTTGGCTTCTACGACGGCTTTGGCGAGCTTGGAACCGAACCAGGCCCGCAGTTCTGCCGTCATTTCCTCTACGGGAAAGAGGCCCGTTGCCCAAGCAAATGCCCCGAGCATCGGAGTGTTGGTGATCTCCCGTCCAATCTCTTCGATGGCGATGTGGCTGGCGTCCACCGTGTAGACCTTGCCGGTGCGAAAGCCGGTGGTCTCGCGGACCTGCTCAGGACTCAGCGTGGTGTTGACCAGCAGAGTCCCCTCTTCCCCGAGCCCGTCTGTGACAAGTACGGTATCCAGCAACGTTGGGTCGAGGACAACGACGATGTCGGGCGACTCGATCTGAGCATGGATCCGAATGGGCTGTGGACTGAGGCGGGTGAAGGCCCGGATCGGCGCCCCCATCCGCTCAGGCCCATAGTCGGGAAAAGCCTGAAAATATCGCCCGCTGCTCATTGCG
>JASFTJ010000042.1:0-9476 GCA_050053615.1 Anaerolineae bacterium
ACCCGCCAGCTCAACCGCCCTTTCTTGGTACTGGCCACGCAAAACCCTATTGAGTATGAGGGCACGTTCCCCTTGCCCGAAGCACAGCTTGATCGGTTCTTGCTCAAACTATCGGTGGGCTATCCTACACCTGCCGATGAAGAGCAGATCCTGCTGAATCTACAACGCGAGCATCCCATCACCCAGATCGAGCAGGTCGTGGACGGCGCGCGCCTGCTGGATCTCCAGCGCGAGGTGTGGGAGGTGCACGTGGATGACACCGTACGCGATTACATCGTGCGCCTGATTCAGGCGACCCGAAACTACCACGACCTGGCCTTGGGCGCTAGTCCCCGCGGCAGCCTGGCCCTCTTCAAGACTGCCCAAGCACTAGCCGCCCTCCGAGGTCGCGATTTCGTCATCCCCGACGACGTAAAGACGCTGGCCGTGCCCACGCTGGTGCACCGCCTGATCGTCCGGCCTGAAAGCGCCCTACGGGGTTACACAGCAGAACGGATCCTGAGCGACATCATGGAAAAAACCACGCTGGACATCGGGGCACTGGGCTGAGGGGCCAACAGGAGGGGACATGCCCGGAATCTTGCCCTTCCTCGTCATCCTGATCGTCGTCGCATTCTTCACAAAGGTAGACTCTTTCTTCTATCTGCTCTACGCGCTATTTGGCATCTTTGTTCTAGGCCAGCTGTGGACGCGGCGATCGCTGGCAGCCGTGGCTCTCACTCGCAGTCACGATCGTCGGGTGTTCTTGGGCGAAACACTCACCGTCCAAGTGGATGTGCACAATCAAAGCTGGCTGCCAGTCTTGTGGCTGCGCCTGAGCGACACCGTACCCGCTAGCCTGATGCCGGGCACAGTGTTCCGCCAAGTGATCTCCCTCCTGCCCCGTGAGCGCATGAAGCTAAGCTACACACTACAGGGCCGTCGCCGAGGCTACTACCCGATCGGCCCCTTTGTCAGCATAGGCGGCGACCTGCTAGGTTCGACCACCTACGAAAACCGCCAGGGAGAGGACGACTTTGTGATCGTCTATCCGAAAATCGTCGCCCTGCGCGACCTGGGCTTTCCTTCGCAGTCGCCCTTTGGCACACTGCCCAGCCGGGAGCGCATCTTTGAGGATCCTACGCGCATCCAGGGCGTGCGTGATTACCAGCCCGGCGATTCCCTGCGCAAAATGGATTGGAAGACAAGCGCCCGCATCGGTTCGCTCCAGGTCCGGCGCTACGAGCCAGCTATTTCGCTAGAGACGGCCATTTTCCTGAACCTCAACCGCGACGACTATCCACTGTCAGGGTGGCGCCAAGCCACAGAATTGGGCATCATCATCGCTGCGTCCGTGACCGCCCACCTGGTCGAGAAACGACAGGCAGTGAGCCTGGTCACCAATGGTTCCGATCCCCTACGCGATTCCACGAGTTTGGCAGCCGAGCCCCCCAGCCACACGCCGACGCTGCCTCTGCGCAGAGGGCGTGAGCATCTGATGCATCTGCTCGACCTGCTGGCCCGCATCGAAGTGACCTCGGAGGACAACGCCGTCCCTTTTCTGGATGTGCTGGGTCGCAAGAGCCTGGGGCTGCCTTGGGGGAGCACGGCGGTGATCGTCACACCGCAAGAAGTCGAAGGCTTGATGGACACCCTCCTGGCGCTCCGCCGCCGGGGACTCGTCGTGATCCTGGTGCTAACTGCTCCAGATCCAGCCCCTGGACAGTTCGCCCTGACGGCCCAACGGGCAGGCCAGATCGGCGTACAAGCGTTCCAGATCTGGAGCGAGCAGGACATGGACGTGTGGCGATGAGCGAGCATGGGTCCGCGAGTCCCGGTCAGCAGGTGAGCGGCAACTCGTTCGTCGAGAACTTGATGCGGCCGGTGTTGATCGCAGCGATGGAGGTGTGCCTGGCCACCCCAGCAGTCCTAGGGGTGGAATGGCTAATAGGGGGCTGGGACGGTACTTATTTCCTGATCTTTACCTTCCTTGCAGCACTGGAAGGGATCCTCTCGGAGCGGATGTTACACGCGCGTCGCATCACCGGCTGGCCATACCTAGTCTCACGTGGGGCCGAGGTGCTGATCCTCCTCCTGACGCTAAAACTTGTCAACTATATCCCCGGGGGGGTCAACCAGCTTTGGCTCGATGCACAGACCTGGTTTTCCGACCCCACGCAGCTTCTCCAAACCCCAGGGCTGCTCGTCAGCGCCGTGGACATGTTCACAGGCACCCTGTTCGTGCCCCTGTGGGCCGGCGCGCTCTATGTGGCGCGACAGGCTGCCGAACTGGACGTCAAAGGGGGCAGGGTCGCTCCGCCGCCTGACAAGACCTCGACGGAATACTACCTCTGGTTGACCCAGCCACCGCTGGTTCGCGATCGCGAGGCAGCGCTCACCTGGTTGGGCGAAACATTCATGTGGGGTGGGGTCTGGCTGTTGTTTGCTTCCATGATCATCCACTTCTTGAGCCCGGCGGCCAAGCTTCTAGCGATTCCGACCCTGCTCTATTTCGCGCTTGGCGTGGCCTTGTTGGGGCAGGCGCGATTCAGCGTGACTCATACCGGCTGGCTGCTCCAGGGCATTCCCGTCCAGCCAGAGATCGCCCGTCGCTGGCTGGTCTGGGCAGTGATCTTTCTCGTGAGTGTGGCGCTGGTCGCCAGCCTCTTGCCGACCGAGTATGCAATGGGACCTGTTCTAGCAATCCATCGCCTGATCCTCATCGCCACCGAAGTGATTTTGTTGATCGTCACCTTTATCACCTATCTTTTTGTGTTACTGCTATCGCTGTTTTTACCGAGCATAGACGCGCCGGCAGACCCACTGCTCAGTTTGCCATCAGCCACCGCCCCGGAGCCGACACCTCCATCCAGTTCACTTCCCTGGCTAGAAGTGCTGCTCTCAGCTTTGTTCTGGATGGTCATCCTCTCCATCGTCGGCTATGCCCTGTACCGCTTCGTACGCGATCGATTTGATCTGTTGGGTACTGGGGAAGAAGAAGGCGAGGGAAACTGGTGGCAGCGTATCTTGACCTGGTTGCGCGATCTCTGGCAACGCTGGTGGACCTGGCGATGGGGGATGCAGGCAAGGCTCGTCCGCCGGCTGGTTGCTCGGCTGGCCGATGGCCCAAAGTCAATGCAACTTTCCCGCTTTTTCTCCCTGGGACGATTGTCTCCTCGGGAACTGATTCACTACTTCTATCTATCCACCGTCCATCGGGCGGCCCAGGCCGGCCTGCCTCGCAGGCCTGGGCAGACGCCGTACGAATATCAAACCGCTCTGGACGAGCGCTTTCCCGATCTGGAGCGAGACCTGAACGGCCTGACCGAAGCCTTTGTCGAGGCTCGATACAGCCGCCGTCCAGTGCAGGAGAAAGACGCCAAGGCGGTGAAGCCTCTGTGGCAACGGATCAAAGCGGCGCTACGGCGGCGGCGTTTTGGCAATCAACAGAGTGATGACCATGACTGAACTAAATGAAAAACTAGCCCGTGCCTGGGATGTACGACGCACCCACTTCCCTGACGAGATCACCTGGTCTTACCCCCTGGACACAGCCGTGCTGAGCTTGACCGGCCAACAATGCGCGCTGGACTGCGCCCACTGTGGCGGGCACTACCTGGGCGGGATGCGCCCCATTTGGGAGACCGAACCAGACGGATCGACCAGTTGCTTGATCTCTGGCGGCTGTGACCCGACAGGCCGCGTGCCGGTGCTGGCCCACCTGGACCAAGTCCGCGCCTGGCGCACAGGCCGGACAATGAACTGGCATGTTGGCTTTGTGAGCGAGACAGAGATGGAGGCCATCGCCCCGCTAGTAGACGTCGTCTCCTTTGACTTTGTGGGGGACAATACGACCATCCGCGAGGTGTATGGCACAAAGCGCACCGTAGAAGATTATGTTGATACTTATCGGCTGCTGCGGCGCTACACCCGCACCTTGCCCCACGTCACCATCGGGCTGCGGGGTGGGGAACTGGGACATGAGCTGCACGCGTTCGAGCTGCTGCAAGAACTAGGCGCCGATGGCCTAGTGCTGCTCGTGTTCATCCCCACACCCGGCGCCCGCTACGCAGACCGCCAGCCGCCAGCCCCGGAAACGGTTGCTGATCTCTTGGCCGAAGCGCGCCTTCAGTTCCACGATGTGCCGCTCCACCTGGGCTGTATGCGGCCCAAAGGGCGCTACCGCGACAAACTTGATCCTCTGGCGGTGCAGGCAGGGCTCAACGTGGTGGTCAACCCCTCCCGCCCGGCTCGGCAACTGGCTGGCGACCTGGGCTTGACGGTCCGCCAGCTCCGAGAATGCTGTGTGCTCTGAACGTTCCGGCTTGTCAGTGATGATGTTTGATGCTAAAATGAAGCTCGGTTTAGACGCGAGGCCCACGAAAACTGGAAAAAGGAGGTTCAAAGAGGAACATGAAACTTGATCCTACATGCAAGTACAGTAAAGATCACGAGTGGATCCGTGTAGCAGGCGCCGAAGGTGTGATCGGCATCACCGACTATGCTCAGGATCAGTTGTCAGACGTCGTCTATGTAGAGCTGCCCGAGGTCGGCGACTTTTTCGAGGAGGGCGAGATCTTTGCCGTCGTCGAGTCGGTCAAAGCCGCCTCCGACGTGTACATGCCTGTCGGGGGCGAGGTGTTGGAAGCCAACAGGGCCTTGGAGGATGCGCCAGAGCTGGTCAACCAAGACCCCTACGGCGACGCCTGGTTCGTACGCATCAGCATCACCGACCAGCAAGAACTGGATGAGCTGCTGGACGCCGAGACCTACGAGACATACGCCGAGGGTTTGGACGAATAACCCCCAATCTACCAACGTACCGAGCTACCAACACACCGGTAAACTGGTAGATTGGTACATTGGGCTGCAAGGAGATACACATGAGCTATCTTCCGCACACAGAGGCGGACCAGGCGGAGATGCTGGCCGCGGTGGGTGTGGAGCGGGTCGAGGACCTGTTCCATGACGTTCCACAGGCCTGTCGTTTTCCGGAGCTGGTCCTGCCAGAGCCGTTGTCCGAGATGGAGGTCCTGGCTGAACTCCAGGCCATGAGTATGGAGAACGTAGACGTTGGCCGTTTCACCAGCTTTTTGGGAGCGGGCGCCTACCATCACTACGTGCCTCGCATCGTGGACCACGTTATCAGCCGTTCCGAGTTCTACACCGCCTACACACCCTATCAGCCCGAGATCAGTCAGGGCACGCTGCAGAGCATCTTTGAGTATCAGAGCATGATCTGCGCCCTGACCGGTCTGGAGGTGGCCAACGCTTCCCACTACGACGGGGCGACCTCCACCGCCGAGGCGGTCATTATGGCCCTGAACGTAGGTCGGGGCAGGCGCAAGCGGGTGGTGCTGTCGCCGGCGGTGCATCCCGAATACCGAGCCGTGGTGCGCACCTACACCCAGGGCATGGGCTTGGACCTTGTCGGGGATGGTGATCTGACCGCCGACCTGGACGATCTGACCGCCCTACTGAACGAGGACACAGCGTGTCTCATCGTGCAGAGCCCCAACGTTTTCGGCCAGATCGAGGATTTGGACGGGCTGGCCGAGAAGGTGCATGAGGCAAAAGCCCTGCTGGTCGTCGTGGCTGACCCGATCAGCCTGGGGCTGCTCAAGCCGCCGGGCGAGCACGGCGCCGACATCGTCGTGGGCGAGGGGCAGGCGCTGGGCAACGGCCTGAACTATGGCGGGCCGTACCTGGGCTTTTTCGCCTGCCGGGAGAAACACGTGCGCAAGATGGCCGGCCGCCTGGTGGGCCAGACGGTGGACGCTGAGGGTCGGCGTGGTTTTGTGCTGACCCTGGCCACCCGCGAGCAGCACATCCGCCGCGCGCGAGCCACATCCAACATCTGCACCAACCAGGCCCTGTGCGCCCTGGCCACGGCCGTGCACCTGGCGGCCCTGGGGCCGACAGGTCTGCGCAGCCTGGCCGAGCTGTGCTATCACAAGGCCCACTACGCTGCGAGCCAGATTGCCGAGCTGGACGGCTACGAGGTGGTGGGGGACAAGCCCTTTTTCAAAGAGTTTGTCGTCCGTTGCCCGGCGCCGGTCCAAGAGATCAATAACTACCTGCTGGAAGAGTGGGGCATCCTCGGCGGCTACGACCTGGGCCGCGACTATCCGCACCTGGCGGACCACATGCTGGTCTGCGTGACCGAGGTGGTGGGCCGCGAGGAGATCGATGCCCTGGTCGATGCGCTAGCTGAACTTGGAGAGGAGGTGGCCGGATGAAGGCTGATTTTGGCGTACGTTGCGCCGGCGCGGAACCCATCATCTATGAGCTGAGCCAGCCTGGCCGCAGAGCGACGACGCTGCCGGCCCTGGACGTGCCGGAGGCCGAGCTGCCGCCGGCGGCCCTGCTTCGCCAGGAGCCGGCCGACCTGCCCGAGGTGGATGAGCTGACGTTGATGCGCCACTATGTGCGGCTCAGCCAGCTCAACTGGGCGGTGGACATCGGCTACTATCCGTTGGGCTCGTGCACGATGAAGTACAACCCCAAGGTCAACGAGGCAGCGGCGCGTCTGCCCGGCTTTGTGGGGACGCATCCCTACCAGGACGTACACACCGTGCAGGGCAACCTGCTGCTCATGTACGAGCTGCAAGAGATGCTGAAAGAGATCGGTGGCTTTGCCGGAGTGAGCCTCCAGCCCTCGGCGGGCGCCCACGGCGAGTTGACCGGGGTGCTGATCATGCGCGCCTACCACGTGGACCGGGGCGACATGCAGCGGAGGCGCATCCTCGTGCCCGACAGCGCCCACGGCACCAACCCGGCGACGACGAGCATGGCCGGGTTGGAGGTGGTCGAGGTGCCCTCGGACGCGCGGGGCAACGTGGACCTGGCGGCCTTGAAATCGGTGTGCGGCGAGACGGTCTGCGGCTTGATGCTGACCAATCCCAACACCCTTGGTCTGTTCGAGGAGCAATTGCCCGAGGTGGTAGACCTGATCCACGGCTGCGGCGGACTGGTCTATGGCGACGGGGCCAACCTTAACGCCATCATGGGGGTGGCCAAGCCAGGCGAGCTGGGTTTTGACGTAATGCACTTCAACCTGCACAAGACCTTTTCCACACCCCACGGCGGCGGCGGTCCGGGCGCCGGGCCAGTGGGCGTGGCCGAGCACCTAGTCCCCTTCCTGCCCGGCCCCCTGATCGCGCTGCGCCGCTGCGTCGAGGCCGAGTGTGAATGCGGCGAGGATGACGTCTGCTTCCACCTGGTCATGCCGGAGAAGAGCATCGGTCGGGTGAAAAGCTTTTACGGAAACTTTGGCGTGTTGGTGCGAGCCTACACCTACATCCGCATGTTGGGCGCGGCGGGCCTGCGCCGGGTGAGCGAAATGGCCGTGCTCAACGCCAACTATCTCAAGAGCCAGGTGGAGGATGTGTTCCCGATTTCCCACGAGCGGACGCACATGCACGAGTTCGTAGCCCAGGGCCTGGTGCCCGAAGCGCCCGATGTGCACGCCTTGGACATTGCCAAGCGGCTGATCGACTATGGCTTCCACCCGCCGACCAACTACTTTCCGCTCATCGTGCCCGAAGCGCTGATGATCGAGCCGACCGAGACAGAGAGCAAGGAGACGCTGGAGGCCTTTGCCCAGGCGTTGCGGCGCATCCGCGACGAGGCGCTGACCGATCCCGACGTGCTGCACGAAGCGCCGCACAGCGCTCCGGTCCGCCGCCTGGACGAGGTGCGCGCCGCCCGTCAACCCATCCTCCGCTGGCAGGGAGAGTAGATTCTATCGGAGAAAGCCCTTCTGTTGAGGGGCGCCTGGGGATACTGAAAAGGGCCTGCGGATGTGAGATCCGCAGGCCCTTTTGCCATGCTGTTCTCCAGAATCAGTCAAGTGCACCGTCAAACAGTTCCCAAAGACGGCGATATTGCTTGCGCGATAGGTCCTCCCCCTCTTGCGTCCGGACGGCCTTGTTCAGCCCTTTAGGATCTATTACGGGACAGGGCGCACTCGATATCAACAGTTCAGCGCGGGGGTTGTAAAATACCAGAATGCTCTGGATTTCTGTCTCCTTGCCAACCTCATGAGCGTCCAAGAATCCCCGGAGTTTCTCCACCTCAGAGTCTGCCCGAGACAAGGGTCGCCCCAACCCCTCGTCGGCCATAAAGCGGAAAAGCCGTCCCAGGCTGAAATCGCGGCGGAACTTGGTTCCATCGTAACGGATCACCCCATCTTGTCCCAGTGCTGTGATGACAAAGAGGCCTTTGGGGCTCAACAGCACGTGAGGGGCGGGCAAGGTATAGTTGTACAGTCGGTAGCGGTCGTCAAAGCCGGCCAACCCGTGGGCCAGTGCTTGATCAGCGCGCGGCTCCCGCACCCAGCGGTTCATGTTCGTGGTACCCACGCTAGAAGCGAGCAAACCCAGCAGTAGAAAACCCAGAGAGATCCAGAAATAGGGCGACTCCTGAAGGGTCAATGACATAAGGAGCCCCGCACCCAGAAAGCCAAGGCTGACAAAGACGCCGATTTTTCCCAGACGCGTTCCTCTGGCGATCTTGTCTTCGTTAGTGATGCTTTGCATGGTAGCCCTCACTCCTCAAAGCTGCGGAGCACTAGGCAGGCGTTCTGCCCGCCCAGACCAAACGAATTGGAAAGCGTCGTCCGCACGTCGGCCGGTCGCGCCTCATTGGGCACATAGTCCAGATCGCATTCGGGGTCGGGCTCTTTGTAGTTGATGGTGGGGTGGATGATCTTTTCGTTGATAGCCTTGACGCAGGCCAAGGCCTCGATGGCGCCGGCGCCGCCCAAGGCGTGCCCAATCATCGATTTAGTGGAGCTGATCGGCACATCGTAGGCATGTTCTCCGAACAGCACCTTGATGGCCTTGGTCTCCACCGGATCGCCCACGACCGTGCCAGGCCCATGGGCGTTGATATAGTCAATCGTGTCCGATGACACCCCTGCGTCCTCTAGCGCCCAGCGCATCGCCCGTATGGCACCGGCTCCCTCAGGGTCGGGGGCGGCCACATGGAAAGCATCTGAATTGGCTGCATAACCCAGCACCTCAGCATAGATCCGCGCCCCGCGGTCCAGTGCCTTATCCAACCGCTCCAGCACCAGCACCGCCGTTCCCTCCGCGCTGACAAAGCCGTCCCGACGGGCGTCGAATGGCTTACACGCCCTCTCAGGATGTTCATTGTCGTCCGCCAAGACGCGCATAGCGATGAATCCGCCAATGATGACCTCGTGGATCATGCCTTCGACGCCACCGGCCAACATCAGTTCAGCGGCCCCACGCCTGATCGCCTCAGCGGCCTCACCGATGGCTTGCGTGCCAGAAGCGCAGGCGGTCACCACGGTACCGTTGTATGATTGGCACTGAAAACGCAGGCTTAGATGATGAGCCGGCATGTTGCAGAGAGAAGCCGTCGCCAAAAATGGATTCACCCGCCTCAGGCCTCGGTTGTTGTAAGTGTCCCACTGATCGAGCGCCACGTCCAAGCCGCCGACGCCGACGCCCATCACGACTCCCGCTCGC
>JASFTJ010000043.1:0-9450 GCA_050053615.1 Anaerolineae bacterium
GCAGCAAGGAACACTCAACTCCGCGAACAGCCGCCCAGGAGGGGACATCGTGTCGTTTTTAGAGAGAGAAATCCGAGAACAGCCACAGGTGCTGAGAACGCTTCTGGATCGAGAAGCGGAAAACGCCCAGCGCATCGCCGCCGACCTGGACGCGCGAAACATCAAATACGTCATCATCGCGGCGCGGGGTACCTCGGATAATGCAGCCCGCTACGGACAATACCTTCTGGGCGCCTACAACCGTCTGCCGGTGGGATTGGCCACGCCATCTCTGTTCAGCGTCTATCGCCAACCCCCGCGTCTGGAGGACAGCCTGATCATTGGTATCTCCCAGTCCGGCCAGTCGACCGACATCGTGGCTGTGCTGAGGGAAGGTCGACGGCAGGGCGCGCCCACGCTGGCCATCACCAACGACCCCAGCTCCCCGCTGGCCGGACATGCCGAGTTCATCCTCCCCCTCCATGCCGGCGAGGAGCACGCCGTGGCCGCCACCAAGACCTACACCGCGCAACTGGCTGCATTGGCCTTGCTCTCCTGCGCGCTGGAGAATAGCCCCGAGCGGCTGGAGAAACTGCAGCAGATGTCACGGGCAGTGGAGCAGGTCCTGGATCGTGAGGAACAGATCGCTGAGGTGGTAGCGCGCTATCGCTACATGGAGACGTGCGTGGTCTTGGGCCGAGGGTACAATTATGCCACCGCTTTTGAAATTGCGCTCAAGCTCAAAGAGCTCAACTATCTCATCGCGGAATCTTATTCTTCTGCCGATTTCATGCACGGGCCGATCGCCGTGGTGGGGACGGGCTTCCCGGCAATCGTCATCGCCCCGAGCGGCAAGATGTTTGACACGATGCGCGAGTTCAGTCTGACGCTAAAATCACGTGGGGCGGAACTCCTCATCATCTCCGATCGGCGGGAAATGCTGGATGAGGCAGTCACGCCGCTGCCGTTGCCCCAGGGTGTGCCCGAGTGGCTTTCTCCCATCGGGGCCGTCGTTCCCGGGCAGCTTTTTGCCCTGCACCTGACCCTGGCCAAAGGACACGACCCCGATCAGCCACAAGGGCTCCAAAAGATCACAATCACCCGCTAGCGGCGCATTCATGAAACAGGCGGAGGAAACCTGAATCTCCCCTGACGCAGACGGTTGGAGAGCCAGCAAGCGATCAGGCGACGGCACGCAATGCAGCCAGGAGCGCTTCAAACTCCTCTCGGCAATTGCCACAGCGCGTCAGGTGATCCTGTACCAGGGGCATCGCTTCCTCAGCGTTCTTCCCTGCCAGAGTCATCTCGACGAACTGATCCATCTGTTCAAAACACTCGGCGCAAGCGATCTCGTCCGAGCGTGTGGAGGCGATGCCGCGCGCCATCTCTTTAAGCAACTCAGGGTCCAGGCTGTAGCGTGGGCGGCGGCCCAGCGCCCTGCGGATCTTTTGTACAATTCGAATACGTTTCAGCTTTTTCACCCTCACTCTTCCATCCCACAAGTCTCGGACGTGATGAGCCCGCCGGTCCTTACCTCAGTTGCGCGCCAAAAGCTGCCAGCACCTCGTCGGGCGACAATCCTTCCTCCTCCATCTTGCCCTTGAGTCTCTGCCGAGCATCGTGAACAAGCTTGTAGAGGGCATTTCGATTGCTCCCCATTCGCCGGGCAACCTCGGCCAGCGGCATACCATGAATCTTTACGGCGATTAACGCCTGTCGTTGTTTCTCGGTCAATTCCGTGGTGATCAATCGGTGCAGAGTCTCCAAAAAAATGCGCTGTGTTAGCTGCTGGTCCGGACCAGCAGACGGGTCAATCAGCAGATCAGGGACAAAGTCGAGGCCAAACGACTCTGCCCATCCCTCCAGCGAAACGCGCTCCGACTGCCAGCGGCGCCGGCGCAGCTCGGTAAAGGCCACATTAACCGCGATCTTTTGCGCCCAGGTGGTGAACTTGCTCTCCCCTCGAAAGGTGTCCAGCGCATCGAGAATCCTGAGGAGCGCATCCTGCACGAAATCCTCGAGGAACGTTTGATCGACGTCGGAGCGGCTGGCCAGCGCATAACCGAGACCGCGCAAGAGGAATGCACGTAGATCGGCCAGCGCCTCCTCACGCCCGGGGCCTTTCAGGTCAGCCAGCCACTCTTGATTGGTACGTTCCTTCATCGCACTCGGTTCCTTCCGGCAGGTGATTTGATTATACCAAGTATGCTATCATCGGTCAAACCACATGACAGAATATAGACGAGATGGGGCAAAGCTGACACGATACCTGTCACCAGTGACAGCCGCCATCAAATGGGGGCGGAGCCAACTCCGCGTCGAGTGAGATTGGCTTGCTCGGACCCGGCTTTTCTAGTATAATGCAGGGGTGCAAAGCTTCATCGCACTCAGCAGAAGAGGATAGAGAGCATACGGATTCTTGTGTCTAAGTCATTCCAGGAGGCCATCCATGACAACAGCCGACATTCGTATCATCCCGGTCACGACTGAGAAGCAGCGGCGTGCGTTTGCCAAGTTGCCCTGGCGTATCTATCAAGACGATCCCCACTGGGTCCCGCCCATCTTTATGGACCGACTTGCCCTGCTCACCCCTGGCAAGCATCCCTTCTGGGAGCATGCCGAACAGCAGCTCTTTCTGGCCGTGCGCAGCGACGAAATAGTCGGCACCATCAGCGCCCACACTAATCACCGGCATAACGAGATCCATCAAGACAAAGTGGGCTTCTTTGGCTTCTTTGAAGTCATCGAGGATTACGCCGTGGCTGAGGCCTTGTTGGGCGCAGCCACGGCCTGGCTGCGGGAGCAGGGCATGGGGGCCATCCGCGGGCCGGAAAACCCCTCCCAAAACGAAGAATGTGGCCTGCTCATCAACGGCTTTGGGGTACCCCCGGTGGTGATGATGACCTACAACCCACGCTACTATAAGGATTTTATCGAACGGGCAGGCTTTGAGAAAGCCCAAGATCTGTATGCCTGGGACCTCCTGACCAACATTTTCGATTACGATGTGCAGCGACTGCCCCGCAAATTCATTCGTGTGGCCGAACAAGCCTTGAACCGACCAAACGTCGTCGTGCGCAAGATCGATATGAAGCGCTTCGACGAGGAGGTAGAGTTCGCCAAGCAAATCTACAACCTCGCCTGGGAAAGGAACTGGGGCTTTGTGCCCATGACCGACCACGAGATCGAGCACCTGGGTCAAGAACTCAAGTTTATCATTGATCCCGACCTGGTATACCTCGCTGAAGTGGACGGCAAGCCAGCGGGCATCTCGCTAGGCATCCCCGACGTGAACCAAGCGCTCGTCAAGGTCAGGCCGCAGCCGAACATGTGGAGCCTGCCTCTGACGCTGCTCAAGTTTCTGTGGCATCGACGCAAGATCGACGCCTTCCGGCTGATGATCATGGGCGTGGCGCCCGAATACCGCACGATAGGCATCGACGCTGCCTTTTATGTAGAAACGGCGCGGTCGGCCTTTGCCAAAGGGTACGAGCGCTGCGAGATGTCTTGGATCTTGGATACCAATGACATGATGAACCGCATCATCGAGCGGCTGGGGGGCGAGATCTACAAAACATACCGGATCTATGAAAAACCCGTGTGAGAGTGTGGGCATGTGGAGCGACTGGGATTTCATCAGAACATCAGGGACCGTCCTGCAAAAGATCCCGGTGTTCTTGGGTGGAAACCCCGCCCTGGTCCTGCGATTATGCGGGGCGGCAGAGAACCCAGAATTGGCCCATCCTGCAAAAGCTGGTATAATGGCCCGCACTGGTTTGAAATAGCGCGGACGATTTCTAGGGGAACTCGACGAAAAGAATGGACACAGAAAAGCATACATGGCACGCACTTGGCCCAGCCGAGGCCGCCGGGGTTCTGGGGACCAATCTGCAGCAAGGTTTGTCTGAGGACGAGGCCCGCAAACGTCAAACCCAATTCGGTCCCAACGAACTCCAGGAGCAGCCCGGGCGCAGCTTTTGGCAGATGCTCCTGGATCAGTTCAATCAGTTTCTGGTGATGATCCTCATCGCCGCCGCCGTCGTCTCGGCCCTTATCGGCTGGAGCGAATATGCGCACAGCGGCGACACCACCGAGTTCGTGGAGGCCGCAGCCATCATGGCCATCGTCATCCTCAACGCCATCCTGGGCGTCGTGCAGGAGGGCCGGGCCGAGGAGGCGCTGGCAGCCCTGAAAAAGATGGCCTCGCCCAACGCCCGCGTGCTGCGCGGGGGCCATATCGTCACCGTGCCCTCCCGTGACCTGGTGCCTGGCGATGTGGTCATCCTGGAGACGGGCAACTATGTCCCCGCTGACGTGCGCCTCGTCGAGAGCGTCAACCTGCGCATCGAGGAGGCCTCGCTGACCGGCGAGTCGGTGGCAGTCGGCAAGGATGCCCGCGACATCCTGTCCGCCGAAACCGTTCTGGGCGACCGCCACAACATGGCTTTTATGAGCACAGTGGTGACCTACGGGCGCGGGCGGGGCCTGGTCATCGGCACCGGGATGAAGACCGAAATCGGCAAGATCGCCGAGATGCTCCAGACCTATGAGGAGGAACCGACGCCCCTCCAGGTCAAACTAGACCAATTGGGACGGATGCTGGGCATGGCCACCCTCGTCATCTGCGCGTTGGTGGGCATCATCGGCGTCGTGCGCGATACGCAACTCGGCGTCGCGTTCGTCCAGGGGCTCAGCGCCTACTTTGGCCTGGAAGAGACGGTCCCCAAGCTGGTAGAGATGTTCATGGTCGCCGTCAGTTTGGCCATCGCCGCCGTGCCCGAGGGGCTGCCGGCGGTGGTCACCATCGCCCTGGCACTCGGCATGCAGGAGATGGTAAAACGTCATGCCCTGATTCGCAAGCTGCCCGCCGTCGAGACCCTGGGCTCGGCCACGGCCATCTGCTCGGACAAGACCGGGACGCTGACCCAGAACGAAATGACGGCGGTGCAGATGTACGTCGACCGCAGCCTGCTGACCATCACCGGCGAGGGGTACAAGCCTGAAGGTCGCTTCTTGGACGACGGCCACGCCGTGGGCCTGGAGGGCTATCCGGGCATGCGGCTGTTGCTACGGGCAGGCCTACTGTGCAACGATGCCCGCCTGGAGCAGGTGAATCAAAACGGCGCCGACCACTGGCGCATCGCCGGTGACCCGACCGAGGGGGCCTTTGTGGTCGCTGCGGCCAAGGCCGGCTATTGGCGGGAGGAGCTTGGCCAGGAGTATCCTCGCATCGCCGAGATTCCCTTCGATTCGGAGCGCAAGCGGATGACAACGTTCCATCCCGACCCGCGCTACGGCGGTCACGTGGCCTACATGAAGGGCGCGCCCGACGTGGTCTTGGGCCTGTGCAATCAGGTCCTCGAGGATGGTATGATGCGCCCCCTGACCGCCGAACGGCGGCGCAATATCTTGGAGGAGAACGAAGCGCTGGCCGCCAATGCATTGCGCATCCTGGGTGTGGCCTTCCGTCCGCTGGAGGAGGTGCCCGACAACCCGCAGCCGGGGGATTCGGAGCAAGCTTTCACCTTCATCGGCTTGCTGGGCATGATCGATCCCGCTCGCCCCGAGGTCGCGCCCGCCATCGCAACCGCCCGCAACGCTGGGATTGAAACGGTAATGATCACGGGCGACTATCTCAATACCGCCATGGCCATCGGCAAAGAGATCGGCCTGCTGCGCGAGGGAGACCGGTCGCTCACCGGCGCCGACCTGGAAGTGATGGACGAGAATGAATTCCAGGGCATGGTCCAGGATGTGGCCGTGTACGCCCGCGTCTCACCCCAGCACAAGGTCAGAATCGTTGACGCGATGAAGGCCCAAGGGCATGTGGTGGCCATGACGGGCGATGGCGTGAACGACGCTCCAGCACTCAAGCGAGCCAGCATCGGCGTGGCCATGGGCATCACCGGCACCGACGTCTCTAAGGAGACGGCCGATATGGTACTGACCGACGACAATTACGCCAGCATCGTCTCGGCCATCGAACAAGGGCGCATCATCTACTCCAACATCCGCAAGTTCGTCTACTACCTGCTTTCGTGCAACATGGCCGAGATCGCCATCCTGTTCATCGCGATGCTGTTGGGCTGGCCTTTGCCTCTGGTAGCCATCCAACTGCTCGTGCTAAACCTCATCACCGATGGCGCACCGGCCTTGGCCCTGGGCATGGAAAAGGGCGACCCCGACATCATGGTCCAAAAGCCGCGCCCGGTGAACGAACCGATCATTAACCGTGGCATGATCACCGGCATCGCCGTGCAGACGGTGGCCATCACCGCCGCCGTGCTCGTCGCCTTCCGCATCGGGCTGGCGGACGGCGAGTCTCACGCCCGGACGATGGCCTTTGCCACACTGTCCATCTCAGAGTTGTTCCGAGCCTACACCTCTCGATCGGAGCGATACTCATTCTGGGCCATCGGACCGTTTTCCAACAGGTGGATGCAGTGGGCAGTACTGACTTCGTTGGTTATCCTGCTGACCATCATCTACGTACCCTTCCTGGACCCGATTTTCGACACCACCTTCCTGACCCTCAACGACTGGCTGGTGATGCTACCTCTGATCCTGCTGCCCGCCATCGTGGCCGAGGTCAACAAGTGGGTTTTGCGCATGATAAGCCGGCGGGAACGCTAGGCACGGGGGAGAGTAGCAAGGCCCCTTCGTTCCAACGGAGGCGCCAAACACCCAAAACACAGCAAGCCATCATAGCCTATCTAGACAGGCTATGATGGCTTTTGCTTTCCCCGAAAGTTTCCTGACTGAATTCGGCGGGATTGACAGACAGCAATGTCAACCCCAGATCCCGCAGTCTTTCCAACATTCCATACAGCGCAGCCTGATCGGCCACTGGGCCGCTAAGCAGCGTGGTGCCGTCGCGATGATGCCTCAGATCGAACCCTTCGAACCAATCAGACCAATGGCTATCGAGATGCCCCCTGACCCTGATTCTGTAGATCGCCGGTTGCATGGTCAATCCACCCCATCGCCGACTAGGAACCGCCGCGAATCCAACGGTTGCCCACCCTGACATTGTCGAGCTGTTTGCCCGCACTGAAGGAAAAACCGATCACGCCCTTGGTGCAGGTATCCACACAGTTGCCACACAGCATGCACTCTGCATTTTCCATGTCTCCAGCGTGTACCATTTGGTTGACATCCAGACTCATGGGACAGTCCCGCGTACACCGGTTGCAGTCAGCGCACTTTTCGGGCTCCACCTCCAAGCGCAACGCCGGCCACCTCAGCAAATTCCGCATCTTGCGCCCGAGGATCATGAACGGCGCCATCCAGCAGATGGTGTGACAGCTTGCCCTCCGCCCAAGGACCACAGCGAGACCAAAAAAGAGAGCGAGAATGATATAGTAGATCATAAACCAGGGGGGAGCCTCCGGTTGGAGGGGCTGGGCCAGGGTCACCCCACCTTCAAAGTGATAGAATGGGTCCACCGCATGATATCCCCCCGCCCGGATGGCCAGGGCCATGATACCGCCGATCCAGGGGATCCAGATGGCCCACTTGATCCAATCGAGCTTGCGGCGGGAAACCAGCTTGTTGTTGATCGGGGCGCCAAACTCCTGCAACGCACCCGCCGGACACGCCCAGCCGCACCACAATCGGCCTACGAACAAGGCCGATACGAACATCAAACCAAAGACAATAAAGCTAGCGTTGATGACACCCTGCCACGCGCTCTCCAGAATAATAACAGGAGAGAAATAGTAAAGTGTCACAGGAAAGAGCAATAATGAAACGAACAACAGCGCTTTCCGAAATCTCTGACGTGTTGGCAACTGCTTAGCTTTCGCCACTGTGGCCTCCTTATTGTGAAACGGTTTCGAATTGAACTCGGACACAGTGTACCACGCGTGGGGTTGGAATGTCATCCAACGAAAGTTGGATCAAGGGTTGGATTGTGGGGATGGATCGTCCGTGGATTGATTGGGTACCTTGCGGAGAGAACTAGAACAGGCCCAGGGCCCTAGCCTGAGCGACAGCCTGGGTGCGGTTCTTGACGCCCAGCTTGCCATAGATGTGGTTGGTGTGGGACTTGACGGTGCTCACGGCGATGACCAGCTCCTTGGCAATCTCCCGGTTGGTCAGACCCGCTGCGACCAGGCGCAGGACCTCCAGCTCGCGGTCGCTCAGCGGCTCTACCAGGGCAGGAGTGTGGGCTGCTGGGCGATCCTCTCGAACTCGCTCGATCTCCCATGCATCAAAGGCGATCAGCAGCTTACGTGCATACTCCACTGCGATACCTTGGGCAGCCGCTCGGCGCAGCAGTTCGACCATCGGCTCGCCCTCGTCCAAGAACGTGCGCACATAGCCCTCTGGCTCAGCAAGAGACAAGGCTCGTTCCAGCATGGCGGCGGCCTGATCGTTGCGGCCGAGCGCCTGGAAAGCCAAGGCCTGGAGCACCAGAATCCCGATGGCGCGGCCCATGCGTCCGCCACGCTCTGCCGTTTCGAGCAGCCGTTCCAACATGTTCAACGCCTCGTCATACCGCCCCCGGGCAATGAGAATCCGCACCAGCGTGAGGTATTCAAACTCACGCATGTACTCGGGCTCCTCGTCTGCACACAGCTCGGCCTCTCGCGAGGCGGCCCAGCGGGTTGCAGCCGTCAGATCGCCCTGGCTAAGCATGAGACGAGCGCGATGCGCAGCTACCTGGGCAACCATCAAAGGACTCGGCTCTCGCTCGCGCACCAACTGCTCCGCTTCTTGAAGCGCGTCCAGGGCCTGCTCTGCAGGCCCTTGCGCCTGGTGCACCCGTGCCAGGCCGCAATAGTCCGCGGCCAAAGCGTCGGCATTCCCCCATTGTCGACCCAGCTCAACACTTTTCCTCAGGTGCTGCAAAGCTGCATCCAAGTCGTTCCACTCGTACAGCAGATCGCCCATTCCCGAGTGGGGCTGGGCCGCCACCGGTAGAGGTCTGCCATCGGGCCGGGTGACCAGGTCCATTGCCTGCTGGAGGACCTGGGCGGCTTGGTGGAGATGGCCCTGTTCAATTTTGAGTTCCGCCAAGCGGGACATGGCCGGTACGGCTAGGTGGATATTGCCGGCAGCCTGTCCAATGGCGCCAGCTTTGGCAAAGGCCTGACTCGCGCCTGACGCGTCGCCATGCATGAGGCACGCGCCCCCCAGTGTAAAGGAAACGACACCGCGCACCACCAACTCGTCTTTGGGAAGCAGCGCCAATGCCTCTTGAGCCAGTTCGATGGCATGGGGCACGTCCCGTTGAAGCGCGGCAAGGTAGGCGCGGATGGCGGTGGCATGGCCCAGCATTTCCGACCTTCGTTCTTTGATTTCAGATCTTTCAGCCGCCTGCAGCCGCGGCTCGACGGCATCGGTCTGGCCGGTGAGGAGCAACGCCCAGGCGTGGTAGATGGCGAGCCAAGGCCGCGCGTCGATCGCCTCATCGGGGACCGGCGCCAGCCAGCCGAGAAGCGTGACCAACTCACCGCGCATCAACAG
>JASFTJ010000044.1:0-9397 GCA_050053615.1 Anaerolineae bacterium
CATCGAATCCCGGACGGGTGAGCCGTGTCGCTTCTTCGCCTACCCCCTTGGACGGTATGACCAGTTTGTCATCGATGTGTTGCGCTCAGCCGATTTCTGGGGCGGGGTGCTCACCGAGCAGGGCGCCACTCACGTCACCGGCAACCTGTTTACCCTACGACGCGTGCGCATCCAAGGCGACGATGATTTGAATGACTTTATCCGCAAGCTGAACCTCGATTGGTAGCTTCCCAGCCTGACCAATGTTCTTCGACGCGTTGACCATGGCCTGTGTGGCCGACGAATTGCGTACTACCTTGCTCGGCGGGCGCGTGCAGCAAGTCCTTCTGCCGGACAAGTTGGCGGTGGGAATAGAGATCTATGCTCACCGCCAACGCCGCTACCTGCTGGCTTCGGCGCACACCAAATTGGGCCGCCTGACCTTGGCCTCCAAGAAACTGAGACGGGGCGTCGAAAAACAGACAGGACTACTCTTGCTTCTCCGCAAATACGTCCGCGGCGCGATCCTATCGGCCATTGAGCAGCCGCCCTTCGAGCGAATTCTGCACCTGAAATTCGACCACGTCGAATGGGGATGCACCGAATTGATCATCGAGGTCATGGGCCGCCATTCGAATATCATCCTCGTGGATCCCGGTCACCATGTCATGGATGCAGTAAAACGGGTGACGCCAGAGATGAGCCGTGTCCGCCCGATTTTGCCAAACCAACCGTACTCACCCCCTCCCCCTCAGGACAAACTGCCACCCTCCGAACTCACAGAGTATCGACTGCGACAGATCCTGGCCTCCGCCCAGGAGAAAACGCCGGTCTGGCGGGCGCTGGTCCGAGGGCTACAGGGTATGAGCCCGCTCCTGGCTCGGGAGATTGCCTTCCGAGCCCTGGGTCAGCCGCAAGCCCAAGTGACCCAGGTGGAGCGCATCACGCCGCTGCTAACGACGATTGGTGAACTGCTTTCGCCCCTCGACGACGGCCAATGGCAGCCCACGGTCGTCCTGGAAGACGACCAACCGGCAGTCTATGGACCCTACCCGGTCACGCATCGAGGCGAGCCACAACCGGTGCCCTCCATCAGCCAGGCCATCGAAGCCTACACCGCCGCTGTCGCAACCGCAAGCCCGTACGCCGCCGCCAAGCGATCGGTTCAGGGAGCCCTCACCGACGCCCGCGCCCGGCTGCAAAGACGCCGTGATGCGCTGGAGCGCGCCCTGCCCCAAAGCGGCAAGGCTGACCGCTGGCGCCAGTGGGGTGAATGGATACTGGCCTATGCCCACACCGTGACCCCCGGCCAAACGGAATTGGTCGCCGACACAGGAACTGGCGAATCGCTCCACATTCCATTGGACCCGGCCAAGTCAGCGGTGGATAACGCCCAGGATTGCTTTGCCCGCTACCGCAAGGTACAGCGGGCCGCCGAGGAGATCCCTGTCGAGTTGAAAAAGGTAGACCTGGCGCTGAGCGATCTGGAGCAGCTGGAGACCGACCTGGCTCTGGCCACGAACCGGCCCGAGATCGACGCTGTGCGAAGCACGCTCAGCGAGAGGGGGTACATCCAGGCCAAGAAGGACAAACGCCCCAGGCCAGCCCACAGCACCCCCCTGTCTCTGACCTCGCCCGATGGGTTCAGGATTTTGGTAGGGCGCAACAGCCGACAGAACGATGAGGTCACATTCCAGCGGGCCCAGCGACACGACTGGTGGTTCCACGTTCGCGGGGCGCCGGGCGCCCATGTCATCGTCCGCGCCGGCGGGCAGGAATTGCCGCCCGACACGATCCGCCGCGCTGCTGAATTGGCCGCCTTCTTTTCCCAGTTGCAGGACGAAATCGATGTGCTTGTGGACTATACGGAGCGCCGCCACGTGCGCCGCATCCCTGGGGCAGCGCCAGGCCTGGTCACCTACGAACAGGAAGAGACCATCCGCGTCGCTCCCCGCGGCCCCGACCAGTCCCACCAGCAGAGGGATGCAGGCCGGTTCACAGAAGGAGACTCATGAGACGCATCGTTCGAATGTGCTGTCTACTGCTCCTGATCCTGTCGGGAGGCATTCTCGCTGCATCCTGCACCCTCCTCCAAGAAACAAGCAACGGCCCCCAGGCTACGGCTACATCCAAGATTCCCACCAGCCCACCGGACTTGGCCCACACCGATCCGGCGCCCAGGTACACCGTAAAGGTCATCAATGCCTATGCACACGATCGAGAGGCCTTCACGCAAGGCTTGGTCATTCAAGATGGTACATTGTACGAAGGGACGGGGCTTTACGGCCGCTCCACCCTGCGACAAGTGGAACTGGAAACCGGAGCCATCCTGAAAATGCACAGCCTCCAGGATCAGCTCTTCGGAGAAGGCATCACCGTCTACGAAGACAAGATCATCCAGCTGACCTGGCAGTCCCACGTCGGCTTTGTCCGCGACCGTGAAAGCTTTGAGCTCCTTCAAGAATTCCACTATCCCGGCCAAGGCTGGGGCCTCACCCACGACGGGGAACGGCTGATCATGAGCGATGGAACGCCCCTCGTTCACTTCCTGGATCCCAATACCCTGGAGGAGGTTGGGCAAGTGGTAGTTCGCGACCGCGGCGGCCCGGTGTTCGACTTGAATGAATTGGAGTACATCCACGGTGAAGTCTGGGCCAACGTCTGGAAGAGCGATCGCATCGCCCGCATCGATCCCGAAACCGGCCGAGTGGTCGGCTGGATCGACCTGGCAGGGCTGCTCAGTCCCGAGGATCTAGCCCAGCCGGTGGATGTACTCAATGGCATCGCCTATGATGCACAGACCGACCGCCTGTTTGTGACCGGCAAACTCTGGCCGAAACTCTTCGAGATCGAATTGATCCCTCAGACCAACGAATGAGAGTTTGCTTCGAGAGCGGTTCTCCGACACATTCAGCGACCCGCTGGCTTTATGTCGAATTTGGACTCGTGCACCCGATCATAGTTCCTGCCCACTGCGATTGAGACGTCGCCGGTAGTCATATTGTACACCACGGACCACATGGTGATCTCTTGCGAGACATGTTCCAGGAGGACCATCGCCTCTGTCTGCGAGAGATTGCCCTCCGCCCTTTCGAGGGCGTCAGCGACCCGCGCATACCGCCAGCAAAGCGACCTTGCCTGTTCGGGACTCTTGCCAGTGAGGACAAAATTGGTGGCGACCTGCCAGGGCTTCTCGGTCCGCAGGACACTCATCTCGCCGTCGATGAACTCAATCAGCGCCGAATCCCCGGTCGCGTCGGCGATGAGGTAGTGCAGCGGCGGGCCGCCGCCCCAGTCTATGTTGACAGTCTGCAACAGGGAAATAGCTTCGTCCACCGAGTCAGCATAATCCAACAGCAAGCGAATGGCGTGCAGGCTGTCCAGCGTCACCTTTTCGGGATCGTTGCCAGGCTCCGCACGGGGTACGGCCATTATGCCTACGGCCAGCCCCGCCTCGTTCATGCCGTCGAACGGCAGATAGGGTGCATCCATCAACCGCAAGCGATCTGCCCACGAGATCTGCCGGCTGTCAAACCCAAGATACGAGATGTCCACCAAGGAAACCGAGGCATACGCCCCGGGTGGATGGGTGAACAGCAAGAGGGTCGGACGGTTGAACCAATCAAAATTCCGCCCAAAAAGCGTCTGCCCCTCCTCGTTCCGTATGGCAAAACAAGTGCAAGCCCACTGCCAGTCTAGTCCCTGCTCTCCGTTCGGCGAGCCAGCGTTGGCCGATATGCCCACCTCCAGGAATTCGTCAAACCCATAGTCGCTGTAGATATGCATCACATACAGCGGATAGTCATCTAGCTGGCGGAACGTCGCGAGCGATCTGATTGGGCTGTGGAATGCAACGACGGCGAGCACCAACACAAGCCCAATGACGACGACAAACGCAAGCCTGCCTGCAGTTTGTTTCATAGAGCGCCCTCCCACCCGATCAACCCGCGGATCATCTCAGACGTTCATCCCCCGCGGCGATGGGTGTCGGGCGGCTGAAAACAGTGGCTCGCAGCGGCCTCGGCCAGGGCCGCCGTCTCCAGGATGGGCCCCGGATGGTCTAATGATTCTCGCAGTCGCAGGGATTCATCGAGAAATGCAGCCCTATGGTCGATAGGGTGTGCAGTTTTTCAGCCCAGAGGGCGATCTGTTGTGCGGGCGTGGTCGCAGTCTCAGGCATCAGTGCCTCACGATCAGGGGCAGGTAGACGTGGTAGAGCAGCGGCTGCCGCGTCGCCAGCACCGCCCCGGCGATGCGGTCGGCCTGGGCGCGCCGCGCTTCGGGCTGGTCGAACGGCCAGCCGTGGACAAACACGGCCAGCATGTCGCTCAAGGTCTGCGTACCCGATAGAGGGGCCTCAAGATTGAGAGGCAGATGAATGCCTTCGCCTTGCTCGCTGCGAGCGCTCAATTCAGTATAGACGTGGCGGATCGCCACGTCGGTGCGCAGCGCATCAGTGTAGGTGTAGAACTCGCGGCCGTGCACGTCGTCAGGCTGGGGGCTGTAGGGATTGTAGTTGCATTCCGGGACGCCGGTCAGTGTGTGCGTCGCCCAGGGCATCCCCAGGTCGTCCATGGCAGCGAGGCACTCCCGGTGCGAATAATAGTCGGCCAGCGAGTGGAGATAGGTGGCGAACGCCTCCAGCGAGCCGGCCTCGATGCCGGTAGTGATGACCGCCGTGCGTGTGTAGTAACACTCAGCCTGCATGACAGTCGAGCCGCCCCAGGCGTAGGCTTCGTAGGCAACCAGCGTGTCGGTCAGGCCCCAGGCCCAGTCGTGCAGCGCGCCCAGCTCCTGGTCATCGTCGTGGGGAAAGTGAAAGAAGGGCGAGTACGGCCCAAAGCGCGACGCGACGCACGTATCGGGGTCCTTCATGTCATGCCAGCGCGGCCAGGCAACCTGAGCATAGAACTGGTCGCAGACACCCTGGTGAGCGGGATGGGGCGGCGCATAAAAGGCCCCACCGGTGCAGTTGGTGTACGACACCGCCTCGCCCAGCCCGATCTGCTCCGTGTCGACCAACTGGTCCCAGAGCTGGAGGGTGATGCTGTCGCTGACAGAAAAGCCAGCGGCCAGAGCCAGGGCGTAGGTCAGGTCATAGTGAACCGAGCTGACCTCTTCGTCTGTGGTCTGGCCGGTGTAGGGATCGCGGAAGGGCAGCGGTTCCTCGGCAAAACTCGAGACCAGCCCAGCAGAAACACAGAGAGCCAGCAAGACGGCTGCCAGCGCCCCCCAGGTACGCAGCCCCAGCTTCATCGCTCCTCCTCCGCGGCGGCTGACCAGCATTGTACTTCGACGACGTTTCCCTCCGGGTCAGTGAGGTAGGCGAAAGTGACCGTGCCCGCATCCGGCACATCCAGCGAGACGACTTGCCCGACGGCACCGCCGCCCGCCGCCCGCACCGCTTCGACCGCCGCCGCCACGTCGTCCACGGCAAAGGCGATGTGGCCAAAACCGGGCCGGTTAACGGCGGTCTCGGGGTGTTGCTCAAGGTGGTTGTACTCAAAGATCTCGAGGGTTGGCCCGCCGTCGCCGCAGCCGGGCAGGCGCAGGTGGATGCCGCGGATGTGGGCATCGGGCAGGCCGGTGCCCGCCTCCAGCCACGGTCCCGACAGGTCCCGCTCCGGCGGCAGCGGCTCGCAGCCGAATACCTCCTGGTAAAAGCGCGCCAGTCGCCGCCAGTCGCCGGCGACCAGGTTGGTGTGGACAAATCTCGCCTGCATGGTCATGCTTCCCTCCTTTCGCCATGCCCTATTCTACTGCAAAAGACCGCTCCCCACAAAGGAGCAAGTTGGGAATGTGCCCCACCTTCGACGCAGCCAGCCTGCGGATGGGTATCGTGCTGCCAGTTTGGCGGAAACGGTTTCCTATGGTACAATGCCGGCGCCCAAGAAGCCAGCCCCTCACCAGGAGGCGTGATGGTCGAGAAAAAGCAACGGCTCCCCGGCGGCGCGTAAGACAGATTGGTGATCGGCGCCACAAGAAAACGCGCGTAGGGGCAAGTTTACAATTGCTGCGCAGGAGGAAGGATCATGTGCGACACATTGGTCGCCACCGGTGAGGCCACCGCCGACGGCACGGTCATCCTGGCCAAGAATAGCGACCGCCAGCCCAACGAGGCTCACGTGCTAGCCCACATCCCCCGCACCCGGCACCCGCCCGGCGCGCGCGTCCGCGGTACCTACATCGACATCCCGCAGGCGCCCCAAACCTGGGAGGTGCTTCTGTCCAAACCTTTCTGGACGTGGGGCTGCGAGATGGGTGTCAACGAGCACGGCGTGGCCATCGGCAATGAGGCGGTCTTTACCAAAGAGCCCTATCAAAAAAAGGGCGGCCTGCTGGGCATGGACCTGGCCCGGCTGGCGCTGGAGCGAGCTGATACGGCCCGTCAGGCGTTGGATGTCATTGTTGAGCTCTTGGAAAACTACGGCCAGGGCGGCAACCACGGCTTTGCCAAAAAGGAATACTATCACAACTCCTTTCTCATCGCCGATCCCGACCAGGCTTGGCTCTTGGAGACGGCCGGCGCCTACTGGGCTGCTCAACAGGTGCGCGGCGTGCGCACCATTTCCAACGGATTGACCTTGGGCGACAGGTGGGACCTGGCCGCGCCTGGGCTGGCCCAGCATGCCTTGGACAAGGGTTGGTACAAGCCACCGAACGAGTTTCACTTTGCGCACAGCTACTCCGACTTTTTGTACACCAACCTCGACGGCTGCCGGACCCGCCGGGCGCGCTCCACCGAGCTGTTGGAGGCCAGGGAGGGCCAGATCACCGTCGAGACAATGATGGCCACGTTGCGCGATCACGGCAAACGGGCTGCCGGTGACGAGTCCTGGAACCCCAGCCGGGGCTGGCTGATGGATACCTTGTGCGTCCACGCTGGCTTTGGTCCCACCCGCCCCAGCCAGTCGGTCGGCGCGATGGTCGCCCACCTGTCGCCGGACCTGACAACCTGCTGGCTGACCGGCACCTCCGGCTCCTGCACCGCCATCTTTAAGCCGGTCTACCTGGGTGGGGCCGGGCTGCCCGACCTCGGACCCGAGCCATCCGGCATCTATGATCCGGAGTCGATGTGGTGGGCCCACGAACGCCTGCACCGGGCCGTCATCCGCGACTATGCCACCCGCATGGCTCTCTACCGCGAGGAGCGCGACGCGCTAGAGTCCACGTTCCTGCGCCAGGCGGCAGCGCTCTCCAAGCAGTATCGCGGCGCCAACACCCCGGAGCGGGCCGGGGCGCTGGCGGCCTTGAGCGCCTCGTGTTTTGAACAGGCGGGTCAGGCCACCGCTGCCTGGGCCGAGAAAGTATCGTCGGCACCGGTGCAGCACCGGCCATCGCCGCTCTTCACGCTAGCCTGGAACCGGCGTGACAAGCAAGCCGCCTTTCGACAGAACTGAGGGTTGTGAGCCGAGCGAGGACCTCTGGTGAGGCGCGTCCGGACCTTCTCCAGAAATTCGAGCACAGCCTGAGCTGTGGCCCTATCAGCACCGTGGTTGAAATCTAGGCCGAGGGAATCAGGCGGCTGCCGCCGTTTTGCAACTTGGAAGAAATGACGCGCTGCAGGACCACCCACGAGGAACACCTACACTGCTTACACCGCTTTCCCACAAAGAGGGCTACCGTTGCCGGCCACCCCGGCCGAATGAGATTCTACTCTGGGCCACCCCCCGCTAGCCGTCCACCTCTGTCAGCGTGTAGACGCGCACCGCCGCCTCGCCATCCAGAGGACATTGGTACTCGCAGACGCCGCAGCCGATGCACAGCTCCTTGACCACGCGGGGACGTTGCAAGCGCACCATCTCACCCTGGGCGTTGACCACTTCCACTTCCTCCAGCTTGACGGCCTTGCTCTCCACCGGACAAGCCTCCTCGCAAACGATGCAGGGGACGCGGTAGGCCCAGGGCAAGCATCGGTCGCGGTCAATGCGCGCCAGGCCGATGACCATGTGCTGTTTCACGACGAGCTTTGACTTGGGGATGGCGCCGGTGGGACAGACCTGGCCGCAGGCGTTGCAGGGAAAACTGCAGTAGCCCAGACGGGGCGCCAGGCGCGGCGTAAGCAGGTTCTGGACGCCGCCCTCAAAGAGGCTCGGCTGCAGGCCCTGGGTCGGACAGACGCGGACGCAGGCCCCGCAGCGGACGCACAGCGCGCTGAAATCGGTTTGTCGCGAGCCGGGCGGGCGGATCAGCGTCGCCGGCTCGCGCCGGGTGATCGGTTCGACCCCCAGCAGAGCCACGCCCACGGCGGAGGCGCCCACCGCAGCCAGCGCCTGCCGCCGCGACGGGTCGTATTCGCGCCGAGGGGCGGGCCGCCAGCGGGGAAACTGCCAGCGGAAGCCGATGCCGTCTTGTGGACAATCGACCAAGCAGTCAAAGCAGACGATGCACTCGGCCGGGTCGCTGCGGTACCCGTCCTCGGGGTCGATGGTGCCGGTGGGGCAGGTGCGCGTGCAACGGGCACACTGGGCACAGTCGCCCGTCACCTCGCGGCGCACCAGCGCCAGTTTGGAAACAAGCCCCAGCAGACCGCCCAGCGGGCAGAGGTAGCGGCACCAAAAGCGCTCGGCCCACCAGTTAAGAGCGACCAGCCCGGCAAAAAAGAGGGCCAGCCAAACACCAAGCGAGAACACCGGCCGAACGTCCAGAAAGAGGGGCTGGACTAGGGCGGCGTGCACGGCGTCGAGGGGCACCCAGAGAACGTCAAAATTGTACAAGAAGGTTTCGGCCTCGACGACGGCGTGGCGCAACGCAGGCCAGGCGGCCGTCGTCAGCGTCCGATTCAAGATCGTGATCGGATCGAACCAGATGAGCGTCTGGTTGCCCAGCAGCGCAGCAGCCAGGATGGCCAACAGCAGCAGATATTTGAGTACCCGCCACGAGGCGGACGGCCCTTCGTACCGGGCGCGCCGAGGGGCGAGCCACTCCAGCACGGTCCCCAATGGACACAGCCAGCTACACCACACCCGGCCAAAGAACAGCGTCAGCAGCAGCGTGGCTCCGGCCAGGAGGATGCCGCCCGCCAGCGCTCGACCGGCCAGAGACGCCGTCAGCATCAACAACGGGTCGAGCCGGGAAAAGAGATCGGCCCAGAAACGCGCCGGGCGCTGGGCGTTGGTGTAGACAAAGATACCCAGGAATAGCAGAAACGCCAGGAGTTGCATCCCCTGCCGCAGCCGCCGCCATCCCCGCGGGCTTGGCTTCAGACTCACGTGATTACCCGACCGCGATCTCTTCGATCTTGACCGAATCCAAGTCCAGGGTGCCCAGCCCCATTTCCGCCGCCGTCCGAACGTAGACAATATCCGACCCTTTGAGGTCAAATAAAGTCGCTGCATAGGCGTCGGCGGCGACGATGTCGTGACTGGCGATGATGGTCTCGGTAAGGCGTACATCGTTCAGGTTGCCGCCGGTCGGG
>JASFTJ010000045.1:0-9389 GCA_050053615.1 Anaerolineae bacterium
GTGCGCCGACGACATCGTGACGGTAGCTATCGCCAATGTAAAGGGCCCGGTCGGGGGAGACAGCCGGCGGCTGCATCTGAGCCAGCGCTTGATGAAAGATGTCGGGATGGGGTTTGTTGCAGCCGGCATAGGCCGAGGCCCATACAACTTCAAAAAAGCCATCTAATCCCACCTGGACCACGCGATCCCGCAAGTTCCAGCTCCAGTTGGAGACAATGCCCAGACGGTAGCCCTGTTCCTTCAGAGTGCTCAGGACCTCCTCGACCTCGGGATAGGGGCGTATGACACCGGGCCGGCTGAACCACGATTCGAGGGCCTGGGCGTAGCCTTGGAGCGCTGCCTCATCCGCCGCCACGCTCAGATGCGCGAAAAGCTTTTGATTCAACTCCACTTCAACCTGTTGATTGAATGCCTTTGTAGCGGGGAAAGCGGCGGTTGCAGCGTCACTGAAATACTCGCCCCACACCGTCCGGATGGCCGTGTCGATCTCTGCCGGTGAACGCTCTACGCCGATCGTCCGCAGCGCTTCCTGGACGATCACTTCCTGGATCGGCTCGAAAAAGACGAGCGTGTAGCCCATGTCAAAGAACACGGCGTCGTAGCGCCGGTCCAGAGCAAGCTCCAGGGCAACCGCGCCCAGGGCTTCTTTTTCCGGGGGATAGATGGCGCGCAGGGCGCCCAACAGCTCGCCGGGTGGCAGATCAGGGGCAATGGTTGTTGGGTCCTCGTGGGCTAGTAGATCCTCAAAATCAGCATAGTGGGTGATGCGCCGGATGGTGGCCAAGTGCGCGTCGTTCAACTTGAGCTGGTCGCCCGCCTGCAAGCGGCGGATGTTGTCGTATCCCACCCGCACTTCGACCGTCTTGCGCTGGGAGAGGATCTGGCTCAGGTAGGGCTCGCGCACCCAGAGGGTCTTGGTGCGGCTCATTTCCACCCCTTCTCCTCGCCAACGCGGTGGACCTTGAGCATGTTGGTCAGCCCGGCGCCGCCCAGGGGTACACCGGCAGTGATGATCACCAGATCGCCATCTTGCACCAGGTTCTGCGACCGCGCTGCTTCAACCACGGTGACTATCATGGCGTCGGTGTCGGTGAATTGGTCCACCAGCAGCGGTTCGACGCCCCACACCAAGGCTAATTTCCGGCAGGTGGCCGAGTTTGGCGTCGGAGCGATGATGGGCGTGGCTGGCCGGTGACTGGCGACCTGCTGGGCAGTTTCGCCGCTGGTGGTGGAAGTGATAATGGCTTTGGTTCCAATCTCGGCAGCGATCTCGCAGGCTACCTGGCTAATGGCATCGGTGATGCTTCGCGAGGTGGTCAAGAAAGCGCGTTGCAGCCAATCTTTGTAGGGCATGCTCCGCTCGGTCACGGCGGCGATGCGGGCCATCGTCTCTACCGCTCGCACTGCATAGCGGCCCACCGCCGTCTCGCCCGATAACATGATGGCGTCGGTCCCATCGAGGATAGCATTGGCCACATCGGAGGCCTCGGCGCGCGTAGGGCGGGGGTTGCGCATCATCGAATCGAGCATTTGCGTGGCCGTGATGACCGGCTTGCCCGCCTCATTGCAGGCACGGATGATCCGTTTTTGGGCGATGGGTACCTCTTCGGCAGGCGCTTCGACACCGAGGTCGCCCCGAGCGACCATCAGCCCGTCAGAGACGGCCAAGATCTCCTCAATGCAATCCAGCGCCTCCGGCTTTTCGATCTTGGCAATGATGGGCGTATCTGCGCCCCGCTCCCGGAGCCAAGTCCGCAAGTGTTGCACGTCATCGTCGCAGCGCACGAAGGAGAGGGCAAAATAGTCCACCTCATGCTCCAGGGCAAAGGCGGCATCGGCCTGATCCTTGTCGGTGACAGATGGCATCTGTAGACTGGTATGAGGCAAACTGAGGCCCTTGCGCGATTTAAGCACCCCACCGGCTATCACCCGCGCCTGAATCGCCTCCTGCCCGCGATCCAGCACCTGCAGTTCCAGCAACCCATCATCTAGCAGGATGCGATCCCCCCGGTGCACATCGCGGATGACCTCCGGGTGGGGCACAGGGATCCTGGCTGGTTCTTCGGAGGATTCTTTGTTGACCAAAGTCCAGGTCTCCCCTTCGACCAAGTCGACCGAGTGCCCCGGCAGGAGACCCACGCGCAGTTTGGGGCCCTGTAGGTCGGCCATGATGGCGATGGCGCATCCTGTTTGATCAGCTACCCGGCGTACGGTCTCGATGCGCCGGGCGTGGTCCTCGTACGTGCCGTGGGAGAAGTTGATGCGGGCGACCGCCATCCCCGCTTCAACAAAGGCGCGGAGCGTAGTTGCGTCGTTGGAAGCGGGTCCCAGAGTGCACACAATCTTTGTCCGCTGCATGAAACCTCCTCAACATACACTCATTCCAGCGGCGGCGATGGCTGCCCGTATACCCCATTGAGTAGTCGTTCTTCCGCTTCGCGCAAGGCAAACACAGATGCAATGCCGGCGATCAACACGACGACCCCCGTGAACACAAAAACACTCGTTGGCCCGACTATGTCGCCCAAGATACCGGCAATGATCAGCGCCCCCATCGTCCCGATGCCGATCACGGTGACCATCGCGCTCTCAACCCGGCCGCGCTGCGAGTCGGGCACGAGCGCCTGGGACATCGCCGCAAGCGTGGTCCGCGCCGAAACCACGCACAGCCCAACCACCAGAGCTCCGACCAGCACCAGCCAATAGACTGGCGCCAGGGCAAAGACTAGGATACCTCCGCCAAGAACGACCATGGCCACACTTACGATCTGTCGGGAGCGCGCCCACGAAGCGTAGGCGCTGATCAGCAAGGCTCCCACGGCCATGCCCAATCCTTCAGTCGCCTGCAACAAGCCCAGATACTCAGCCGAGATGCCCAGCAACTGCTTGAAATAGGCAGCTGCCAGCAAAACTGTGGCGCTCAATCCCAGCGTGGCCATGGTGGTGATGGCCATCAGCTGCAGCAGAGGTTTGTTTCCACCAATGTAGCGGACACCATCGGTGAACCCCTTCCAGAATTTGCGGAACTCGTTTCCAGGGGCAGTGGAAGCGACAGACGGTTGTCCTTGCGGGATATGAGCCGTCACCAAGAATAGCGCCGAGACCAGAAAGGTGATTGAATCTACCACGAACGCTGCATTCGTCGAGGCTAGACTAATGACAAGGGTCGCTAACGAAGATCCAAGAATCAGCGAGACCAGTTCGGTCGCCTGGACCAGTGCGTTGGCCGTCAATAGGTGCTCCTCGGGCACCATGTTGGGAATCGAAGCGTTGCGCGCCGGGACAAAGACGGCGCCCAATCCCATGACCACAAAAGCCGTCAGGTAAAGGATGTAAAGGTGTCCCGCGTCTTGCACCAGCAGCGCCAGCAGAATGACCCCCGCCCGCAGTAGATCGGTGAGGATCATCACCGCCTTGCGGCTAAAGCGATCTACAAAGACGCCGCTGGCCAGGGCAAAGAGCTGGGGGATCGTGATGGCCATACCGATGACAACCACAGCGATCCCGGTCCTTTGGGCGAGTTCGTTGATGAGCACCAACGCAGCGACAACTGCAAAGTTGTCACCAATCTTGGAGATAAGCTGACTCAGCCATAGAGCCGTAAAATGCCGATTCTTCAAGACCGCGATCATGCCAGTCTTGTTATTGATCATTAGCGATTCCTAGAGATGCGAGCGCTGCAAACGCTGGTCATTATAGCTTCAAAGATAGCAATTGGCAAACGAATAGGAGCGTCACGACCGCGACCGTTTGGAGACCAGTCCGGCAAGACAACCAACAAGCGTTACCAGAGCAAGGACGGCCGGGAACGGGGACATCCGATAGGTCAATTCCACCCGATGTGTACCAGCCTGGAGCGGGACGCCCTGCAGCAAATAGTCGGTGCGGTACATGGGCGAGCGCTTACCATCCACCTGCGCCCGCCAGCCCGGGTAGAACGGCTGGCTAACCACCAGCAAGCCCTCATAGTCTAACGATGCTTCGACGACTAGCCGGGCCGGGCCGGCTGTGATGATCTTGGCAACGCTGCCAGTTCCGACTCCTCCCGGCAACCTGGGCGCCCCTTCGACAGGCGACAGCACGGCTGTTGCTCTCGGATCGAATTCGTCAGCGTTGAGCAGGTCTATCGCCACCTCATCATCGTCGGCGATCACGGTGCGGTGCACGATCCAAGCCCTGGGGAGGGCATCACCCACGCGATAGACCCTCACCTGTTCTTCTCGATGGACCCGCTCCAGCCCAGGCCCATCCAGGTTCTGCGAGCTGAGCACATACTCGACGTTGAGCAGCTGCCACAGACGCCAACTGCCCACCCGCTCTTCAAACTGCCGGAAGGCTTCCAGACGGAGTGGCGTGTTGGCCGTGATGTCCTCAAGTTGATAGACGGCGCCAGCACTGGCGCCGCCCGGCAGCAGCCCAGCGCTCGAGATACGGAACGTACCCGGCCGGCTTTGCAAAAAAGTGACCAACCCGGTCTCGGGAAACCGCCCGCCCGGCATGGGATCAGCCAAGTTGAAGCGCCAGTTGACGGTGAATAGGTTCAGTCCGATGAGACTCAATGTCAGAACCATCAGCCATTTGCGTCGCGCTCGGCCGGTGCGCCGCAGGGTAAAGAGCACTACTGCCCCTCCCAGAACAAGAAGCAGCAGGGTGTGATGGCGCAGCACGCCCTCGAACATGTTGATCTCTACAGCCTGCTGTACGCCCTGGAGGAAGCCAAAGTACCAGAGGGCAGTCATCGCCAGAAACACGACTGCCAGCCAACCCAGGCCCCGTCCAAAACGCTGAAATCCTTTACGCGCCAGGCCGGGTAGCGGTTGCACCAGGGTCAGCGCGCCATAGCCAGCGAGCACACTCACCGAGAAGCTAAAGAGATAGATGATGCGTTCCTGGTTACGTACGGCTCCAAAGCCGGGCGCCAGGAGATAGGTCACATTGTACAAGAATGTATGCCCGCCAAAGGCAAGTACCAGCGCCACCGCGCCAACAGCTATCCAGAAGGCGACTTGACGTCGCCCGCGCTGTATGAACGAGGCGGCTGCGGCCAGAATCAGGGGCAAAATGCCGACGTACTGCGGCGATCCACCAAAATAGCCAGGGTACAACAAGTGCGTGATCTCGGCCAAAGGAAAGCCCCAGGACACGGCCTCGTAATCCAGCCCGGCGCGCGTCGAGCGGGCGATGAATGTCAAGCTGGGCGCGAGCTGGATGGCCGCCAGGGCGAGGGCCAGAAGCACGGGACAGATGACAAGCAGTAACTGACGCGCACGGCGGTACGTCTTTCGCTTGTCACCGAAGACTTGAAACAGACCGTAGGTCAACGTAGCGTAAACGACGTACATCGCTGTCTGCGGGTGGCCCGCCAGGATGGCGCAGGACAGGGCCATCCCCGCCAGGATGATTTGCGCCCAGGGATTGGCGCGATGGAAGGCTCGGTCCAGGAAAAAGAGCACGAGAGGCAACCACACCGCCGTCTCCAGGATGGTGAGCTGTTGAACGGGGAAGGAGGTCAGGTATCCCGCATAGGTAAACGTCAAGGCAGCGACGGCGCCGGCAAAACGGGCCGCAGGGAGCCGTGCCCTGGTGCGCCGCGCCAGGCGGCGGACGAACAGGTAGGTGAACAGACTCGCCAGCGAGAAATGAAAGACGACTTGAGCCGTAAGCAACCCAATTGTGAACGGCAGACCGAACAACGCCAGCACCAGGTTCGGCAGCAGGTTCAAGGGATAGAAAGCTCCCATCTGGATGTCGGCCAAGCCCGGCTGCCCGGCATCGAGGTAGGGGTTCCAAGTCGGCAAACAGCCCGCAGCCAATTCCTGCGCCGCAAACAGCCGGAGGGGATAGTATTGGTCCGTAAAATCGCCATCAGGGATAACGGCCCGGTCGGCGGGATCGAGGGCCCACAGCCGCCACCAGAACAACAGCGGAAGGAGCATCAATGTGCTGATGATCAGGACTTCAGCGAGCCAGGTGCGTCGTGGTTGGCGATGAATCACAGATTTATACCTTTATCCCTTGCTTCGCCGACCGCGCCGTCTACCCTTGCGCTCCGACCGGCGCTGGAGCGTACCCCGGTAGCTGGGGGCAATGATGCCAAATACGGTGCAACGTCCCACATCGAGCATGCGGGTTCGGAGGCGGGCATCCACCTCGTCGATGGGTTGGGCCATGGTGATGACCGTCGGCAGGCGTGCATTGTAGCGATAGTTGAACAGTTGGTAAAGCTTCTCCTGCGCCCAGGGACTGGCGCTCTGAGTACCCAGATCATCGAGAACCAGCAAGGGGGCTGTTTTCACCTCCTCGAACCGTTTGTCAAAGCGAACTTGACTGCTGGGACTAAAGGTGGCGCGCAGGTGGTCCAACAGGTCAGGGATAACGACAAACAACACCGGATGCCCGGTCGCTGCGCGGGCATTGGCGATGGCCGCGGCCAGGTGTGTTTTGCCACAGCCATACTCGCCGGTCAGCACCAACCAGCCATCGGGGTCCTCGGCAAAGTTATGGCACAGTTCAAAGGCGCGCTTCAGATTGGCCCGTTCATCGGGCGGCAGCTCATCCTGACGCAGGTCAAAGCTCTCAAAAGTCATATCCTCCATCAACGATAGACTGGACAGATCCGACTGGTCCTGAGCTACGCCACTGCGTCGGAAATCAGGAGCCAGGATGGTCACGATGTTCGCCAGCCCAGGATCCACCATCCGCGAGCGGATGCGCAAGTCAATCTCCTCCAGACTGTGGTTGGAGGTGATGACAGTCGGCAGGCGGCCGTTGTATCGATAGTTTAGGATTTGAAAGAGCTTCTCCTGGGCCCACGAAGTGCTGCTCTGCGTGCCCAAGTCGTCAAGGATGAGGAGCGGCGCGTTGCGCACCTCATCAAAACGTTCGTCGTAGGTAACCGGGCTGTTGGGGCCGAAGGTGGCCCGCAGGTAATCGAGCAGATCTGGGACGACGACGAACAACACCGGTTGCCCGCGCGCGATGGCCCGGTTGGCGATGGCCGCCGCCAGATGCGTCTTGCCGCAGCCATAGCCGCCGAAAAGGATGAGCCACCCTTCGGGGTCACTTGCGTATCGCTGGGATTCCTCAAAGACATGGCGCAGGTTAGCGGCTTTATCGGGAGATAGACCATATCCCTCGGGCACAAAGCTATCGAAGGTCATGTGAGCCAGGTGATCCAAGTTGCTCAGGGTGCGCAGCCGTTCCAGCCGCTGCTGCTCGATTTCGACCAGCTTGCAGCGGCAGGGAAAGAGCTTGCCAAAATCCGGATGATCTATTGGGACGTCGTGTCGCACGTAGCCCAAGCCCCCGCAAATGGGACATTCCTCATCGCTGGGCTCGCTACCCTTAGTGCTCGATGTAGTCGGCGTATTCACCTTCGATGAATCGACGCCGGTCTTTTTCATCAACTCGTCGAGCTGTTTCATCCTCTTTTCCCTCAGAAGCCCAGCGCTCCAGGATGCGCTGGATGTAACGCCAGCTCCGTTTGTTCAATTCCACCGCCTCGCGAAAGGCCTCCTCGATCCAACTGGCCGGGTAGGTGTCCTCGGCCTCCATCAGCTCTTCGGCCAGCAGGGGCGTCAGCGGGCCGATGTTCTGCTCGTAGAGCACAAAGATGTTGGGACGATCTGCCCGGAGCCGCACCGGTTTGCCCGCCCCGGCAGGAGCCCACTTGCCGGCCAACAGGTCGTCCACCGCCTGGCGCCCTTTGGCGCTGTTGACAAAGTACCAGTCGCGCCGCCCAGCCCCTTCCCCGGTGATTACCCGCAGGAGTGTACGCCGGGCGATGGCCCGGTCCAGAGCGTCTCGCAGAGCCTCCTCTGGCGACATCCCCGGTGCGGCCAAGCCACTCAGCAAGTGGCGATCGGCGGCCAATTCCTCACCACCGACGCAGGGCCGTTCCTCCTTCTTCTGGGTCAATAGCCAAAAGACGTGCAAGGTCACCTTCAGTTCGCCCAGATGGTCGATATCGGGCAACACCTCGCTGAAAAAGAGATTGGGCACAGGTGTATACGGTTGCTTCCCAGCCGGAAATCCGGTGAACCCTTTCATGACTCCACTGAAAAAAGTCGTTCTATCCCAAAGACGATGCGCTTTTGAATGCTATTGCTCCCGCACGTTGACGATGCGCGCCATCCCCGGCAGCTCCGGCACTGGCTCCTGGACAAAGCGCCCTGGGATGTCCGGGGCGCCGTACCAGCAATAGACCGGCCGCCGCCTCAGCCAGGGCTCGATCCCGCCGGGCGTCACCCTTTGCGCCGAGTACCAACCCTTCTCCGCCCAAGCAACGTACAGGATTGCCTCCAGATCGTCATAGTGCGATTCGGAATCCACCAGCACAAAATTCGGCTCGACACGCTGGACAAAGTTCCAAGCCCTGTCCCGGTAATAAGTATTGCTGCTCTGGTCTACCTCGGCCCAGTTCTGCCACAGCGGGTAGAGCGGCATGATCAAGAGAGCAGCCGCCAAACAGGCTGTCAGCGGTCTGGCCCACCAGCGGGGCCGTTTGCGGAGCAGATCGCTGAGCCAATGACGCACGGCGCTCAGAGCGCAGCCCACGAACACGGCGAAAATCAAGTAGGATGGGATGAGATAGATGCGGAACGTGATCCCACCATAGTTCATTCCAAAGACATAGATCCCCACCGCCGCCAGCGCCAGAAAGACAAAAGGCCTGAGTGCATCCTTGAGCTGCTCCCAAATGCCAAGCCAGCCCAGGATGTAGCCCCAGCGGAAAAACTGCTTTTCCAGCAATTCCACATAGATGCGCATCCGATCCACCTGACCGCCCAGGGTGTAGCCAAAGAACTGCCCTGGGAAGCGGTTGCGCACCATCCAGTGGAGCCATCCGCGCCAGGAGAATGGCCCCAGTTCGTTGAGTAACGGCTGCTGTTGGGCGCGGAGGATGACGTACAGGTACTGCGCCGCCCCCAGCAGCGTCAACCCAGCCATCCCCCCAACCTTCTTTGGGTCGAGCAACACCCCGTAATCGGTCACCAACAGCAGGAAAACCACCGCTGGCGCCAGGGTCACCACCGTCATGTGATTGCCAAAGCTCAGCGCGTAGAGGCCGATGCCCAAATAAAGCAATCCGATCTTGCGCGTCTGGTGCCAGACCAGCAGGACGAGCACGACCGCGCCGATGAGAAAGGCATTGAGCGTGTAAACCTCGGCCACGACCGCCTGCCCCCACAGCGCCCGCGAAAAAGCAAAAGACAACGCCGCGGAAATCGCCGCGATCCAATCATCGGTCAGCCGCATGACGATGCAGTAGACTATCACCGCTGCCAGCGCCGCAAACACAGACGACATGACGTTGATGCGATAGGCCAGATCTCCAACCGGCAGATAGCCAAAAATCCGGCTGAGGGCGATGTAGAGTGGATAGCCAA
>JASFTJ010000046.1:0-9309 GCA_050053615.1 Anaerolineae bacterium
CGGCGCCACCCGCCTGCCCGACCTCCAGGCCCTCACGCCCCGGCTCTGGCGCCGCCTGCCCGTCTGGGACGAGATGTCGGCCGACGTCCAGATCAGCCGCCTGCTGCCCGCCACCGGCGGCGACTCCGCCTATTCCAGCCACCCCCGCCTGCTGCGCCTGGCGCCCCCGGAGGGCTTCGAAGCCCACGGCGACCGGCGCCTGGGGTTGGCCACCGACGGACGCCCCCTCTCCCTGGGCCGCGACGTGCCCCTCTTCACCGCCGCCGCTCCGGCCTCCTTCCTGGCCCGCCAGGCCCTCGACGACCTGGCCCGGGGCCAGACCGTGGTCGTCGTCTCGCCCCAACGCCGGGTGCTGAACCAGATCCAGCGCGAGGCCCGGGCCGCCGCCTACTGGCTCGACCCGGAGAACACCCGGACCTCGGCCCACCTGGCCGTGGTCAGCGCCGCCGAGTGGCAGCGCCACGACGTGGACACCGTCATCGAGCTTTGCCAGGACTTCCTGGCCGCCCTCGGCCTCAACCTCCACCTGCCCGCCATCCGCACCACCGTCCAACACCTGGTCCGCATCCTGGCCGCCTCGGCCAAAGCCACCGGCCACGACTTTGCTTTCACCGACCTCTACGCCATCAGCCAGAGCCCCCACACCCTCAAGGCCTTCCTGGACGACCTCCAGGTTCTGGAGGTCGTCCTCGACGCCGAGACCCGGACCAGCATCGCCTACCTCGATGGACAGCTGGACCACGACGGCGGCTACCTCCAGCTCGTCACCGTCCTGTCCACGGCCCGGACCGTCCTCAGTCCCCTGCGCACCGGCGCCCTCCACGTCCTCTGCCAGCCCCCTTTCCTGGACGCCGACCAGACCCTGCGCAGGCCCGGCCTGCTCCTGGCCCCCGCGACCCACACCGACTTTCCCGAATACGACCGCTTCCTCGCCGCCCTGCTGGACTTGACCCTCGACCGGGTGCTCACTGCCCACCGCCAGGAGATGCACAACCGGGACGCGGGTTCTCCGCCAGCCCGGCCGGAGGCGCTCCGGCTGGCCCTGCACTTCCACGAACCCCAACGCTACTACCCCGACGAGGGACGGCAATGGATCGAGACGGCCCGGCACGACCCCCGCCTCTCGCTCCTGGTGGACGCACAAGACCCCGAGACCTACCGCCGCCTGTCGGCCCGGGAAGAAGAAAGGGGCGAGCTCATCTTCCACGATCCCGGAACGAACGCCCGGGCCTTCACCACCGACCCGGGCCAGGCCCAGGCCCTCGACGAACTGGCCGAGATGCCCCCGGGCACGGCCCTGGCCCACCTGCCCGACCTTCCCGCGCCGGTCACGCTAAGCACCGACGGCGACCGAGGAGCACGGACGTGAGACGCTTCATTTTCCCGGCCCTGATTCTCATTCCCTTTGCCCTGAGTCTGGCCCTGGCCGTCGCCGTCCAGCAGGCCCTGCTCTCGGCCCTGTCCGGCGCCGCCCTGACAGTGGTCACGGTGGCCGCCGCCGACCTGGCCGCCACCCGCCTGCGCCGCCGGGCGCGCCGGACACTGCTCCCGGCCGCACCGGCGACGAACGAGGAACCGGTGGCGCCCAAACCCGAGCCGGAGGTCGAGGAAGAACCCAAGTCTGACCAACAGGATCTGTGGAACATTCCGGCCCTCTCCGAGGAAGAGGACAGGGGCTGGGCCTCTGTGACCCCTCTTCTCGATGAACCAGAGGAACCAGAACACCCACCAGCTGCGGCGGGCGCCGACGAAGAACAAGCCCGGCCTGATAACATCGTCGGGTGCAATGTCGGCCCCTACCAGGTCCTGGAACAGGTCGGCCAGGGAGGCATGGCCGCCGTCTACAAGGGCTATCACCCCGAACTCGAACGCCACGTGGCCATCAAGGTCCTCGACCGCGCCCTGACCCGCACGCCCGAACTGGCCCGACGCTTCCGGCGCGAGGCCAGGACCATCGCCGCCCTGCGCCACCCCAACATCGTCCAGGTCTATGATTTTGGCCCCTTGGACGACACCCACTACCTGGCCATGGAATACGTCGAAGGCAGCGATCTCCAAGCCGAGATAGACCGGCGCCAGGCTGCGGGCCACTCCTTCGCACCCGACGAGATCCTGGACCTGCTGGCGCCCATCGCCGAGGCCCTCGACTACGCCCACCAGGAGGGCGTCATCCACCGCGATGTCAAACCGGGCAACATCCTGCTCACCCGCGACGGCCAGCCCATTCTCACCGACTTTGGCCTGGCCGCCCTGCGCCGCACCCGGGCGACCCTCATCACCACCGTGGGCCGCGACGTCCTGGGCACGCCCGAGTACGCCGCGCCAGAGCAGGCCCTCGACGCCCAGGCCGCCGGACCCCAATCCGACGTCTATTCCCTGGGCTGCATCCTCTACGAGCTGAGCACCGGTCACCTGCCCTTCGAGGCCGAATCGCCCCTGAGCATCGCCCTGATGCACATCAGCGAGGAGCCGACGCCGCCGAGGCAGCACGTCCCCGATCTGTTGCCCGAGGTCGAAGCCGTCATCCTCCAGAGCCTGGCCAAGGCGCCGGAGGATCGCTTCTCCACCGCCGGGATCCTGGTCGAGGCCCTGCGCCAGGCGTGGACGCTCGGAGCAGCCGCCGAGAATGCACCGCCGCCGCCCGCTTCTCCGGCCACCCTCTCTGGATTGACCATCGGCCCCTACGAGGTGCAGACCCGGATCGGGCGGGGCGGCATGGCCACCGTCTACAAGGCCCTGCACCCCGAGCTCGACCGCCACGTAGCCATCAAGGTCCTGGCCCGCCAGCCGGGAGACACGCCCAAGCTGGCCCGGCGGTTTCGGCAGGAGGCCCGGACCATCGCCGCCCTGCGTCATCCCAACATCGTCCAGATCCACGACTTTGGCTCCCTCGACGACACCTACTACCTGGTCATGGAATACGTGGTCGGGACCACGCTCCAGGCCATCCTGGCCGAACGCAAAGAGAACTGGCAGGCGTGGGCGCCCGCCGAGGTGCTGGCCCTGGTCGAGCAGATCGGCGCCGCCCTGGACTACGCCCACGAGCACGGCATCGTCCACCGCGACGTCAAGCCCTCCAACCTCCTCGTCACCGAGGACGGGCACTACATCCTGGCCGACTTTGGCATCTCGGCCGTGCGCCGGGACCGGACGACGCTGGCGAGTACCCTGGGCCACGCCTTCGGCACGCCCGAGTACACGGCGCCGGAGCAGGCCGCCGACTACCGGGCGGCCGTGCCTCAATCCGACCTCTACTCCCTGGCCTGCATCGTCTACGAGATGATCACCAACCGCCTCGTCTTCGAATCGCCGTCGGCCATGAGCCTGGCCCTGATGCACATCAGCCACGACCCGATCCCGCCGACGACCTACGCTCCGGACCTGCCCCCGGCCGTCGAGACCGTCATCCTGCGCATGCTGGCCAAGGAACCCGACCGGCGGTTGCAGACGGGGGCTGCCCTGACCGAAGCATTGCGTAGCGTCTGGGGGGTAGAGTGAACAACAACAACAGATTTGTGTTCAGAGGGACCTGTCTTGCTCTATTCCCATCCGGAGGGAGAGACGCCGGGCATCGGCCTCGCGACCAGATCGTCTCCATTGGACGGAACTGGTCTCAGGGCATAACCCGGACCGCAGCGCGACGACGCACTACTGATTCCTGCTACGCAGGAACATCAGGGACGCGCGTCGCCGCGCCGGGTAGCAAGATAAAAGGGGGCTCCGGGCCATCGCCCCTAAGCCCCATGCCCATGCGGTCCTACACCCTCCGGGGTTGGCGCCAACCACCTCCGGGCTATGACCTGAGAACCGCATCTGGATGCGGTTCTATGCCCTCCGGGCGACACTGCTCGCGCGCCGTGGTTGCCGCTACGCGGGTACACCACGGCAGCTACCGCTACGCGGGCACGCCAGGCTGGCTATCACACCATAGGATGACAAACCATGGCCAACACAGGCAAATACGAAGCCGAAATCCGACTCTACGTAACCGAGGAGATGCACCAATACGTCAAGCTCATGGCCGAGCGCAATGGCGCCAGCATGAACGAGGTTGTCCGCCAGGCCATCCGCGAGCACCTGGACATCCAGGAGGACCTGATCACCAGCCGCAGCCGCCTGGGCCGGACCGTCATGCGCGAGCTGGGCAAGATGCACCAGCAGATCATGGGACAGCTCGCCTACCTGACCAAGCTCGTATTGGCCGCCGTCATCATCCAGATGACCCACGAGGGACACCAGACCGGAGACGTCACCAGGCGCATCGTGGCCCTGGCCAACGAGCCCGCCCTGAACAAGATGCTCACGTCCAGGCAGTCCTAGCCGTCATGTACAGCGTCGTCAGATTCGGCTACGCCCGATCCAAACGAGGAAGCAGCCACTTCCCCGACGTGCGCGGCCTCCTGAAATACTTGCAATTCAGGGATAATCGCGACACCCACATCCCCGGCACCGGGGGGCAGGACCGCTGGGTGGACGGCGGGCTGGGCGCCTGCTACCAGCACATCCTCTCCCGCCTGGACGACCTGAGCCCGGCCAACCGCGCCGCCTACTGCCACACCCTGGTCGTCTCCCCCGATCCCAAGGCCCTGGCCGAGATGGAGGACTCCCCTTATGCCCGCTTCGTCGAGGCCATCGAGGCCACCCTGGCCGAGTGGGAGGCCTGGCGCCAGGAGCACGACGACAAACCCCAGGCCGGACCCATCGAGTACAGCTTTGTCGTCCACCGGCCCGAGCGCGATTACGGCGAGCAGATGCACGCCCACGTCATCCTCGCCGCCGCCACCCGGGACCCCATCACGGGCGAGGCCACGCCCCTCTACAACAACCGGCCCCACGTCGAGACCTTCAAGGAGATCACCTACCGCCAGCTCGACCGAGCCTACGAACTCGACCGGGTGCGAGAATCCGAGCCCGAGCCCGATTTCGAGCCAGAGCCGGAGCGCGAGATCCCCTTCTTCCCCTCCGGGGAGGAACCGGCATGATCCACCAGGTCCTGCTCCGCCTCAGCCAGAGGCTGCCCTTCTACCCACCGGCCGCCATCGTGATCATCGCCCTCCTGGGCGTGGGCCTGGGCTTCGTGCTCTTTGGCCGCTCCCGGGAGACAGCCCTCTTTGCCCTGGCCATGCTCCTCCTGGGCGCAGGCCTGGCCGTGGGCCTCGTCGGCCTGGACAAGCCCGCTGCAACCATCACCTGGGGCCGCTTCGAGGACCTGGCCGACCGCTACGTCGGCCCCGCCGCCCTCCGCAGGTGGGAGCAGATCACGGCCGGGGGCATCGTCCTGGCCATAGGCGCCCTGGCCCTGCTCTACAACACCGCCACCCGGGAGAAGCCCGGCGAGCGATCCCGGCGCCAGCTGGAACGCGACGAAGAACAGCGCGCCGCCCTGGGCAGCGCCCACCTGTGCCCGCCCAGGACGTTCAAACGCTGGTCCCAGCACGACCCCTGGGGCTGGACCCTGCGAGGCCGTTTCTGGGGCGCCAACGGCAAGTCCCTGGGCAAACGCCTCAGTCTGAGCGGCGAGGACATCGCCCGCGGCGTGGCCGTCTTTGGCCCCCAGGGCTCGGGCAAGACCCAATCCGTCATCCTGCCCGCCATCGCCGACCGCATGCGCGACTGCCACAGCCTCATCGTCACCGACGTGCAGGGCGAACTCCAGCCCTACGTCGAACAGTTCGCAGCCGCCACCGGCCACGTCGTCGTGGCCCACAATCCCAGCGACCCGGCGGCGAGCTGCCGCCTCAACCTCTGCGACTGGATCGACAGCGTAGCCGACGCCCAGGCCATGGCCGCCGTCCTGGTCTCGGGCGAGAACAAGCAGGGCAACGACTCCTTCTGGCGCAGCTCGGCCATCAACCTCCTGGCCGCCCTCGTCCTCCACTACCCCAGCTTCGGCGCCATCATGGCCGCCCGCCGCGAACCCCACCAGATGGCCCGCGAACTCAAGAAGAGCCGGGTCCCCGGCGTCGCCGACCTGGCCGCCAACTACGCCAACTCGATGGCGACCAAGGAAGGCCGCCTGGGCCACAACATGGAAGCCACCCTCTTCCAGCAGGGGCTGAGCGCCTGGGCCGAGCGCGACCTTCAAATCGTCACCGACCGCACCGACCTGCCCCTCGACGAACAGCTGATCTGCCAGCCCACCGTCCTCCTCCTGCGCTGCGCCGCCCGCCACAGCAAGAACTACGGCCCCTATCTGGGCGCCGTGCTCCGCATCCTCACCACCCGCCTCGACGACCTGGGCCAGCAGCGCGGCGGCCCGCTGCCCATCCCCGTGGGCCTCATCCTGGAGGAGTTCCCGGCCCTGGGCCGCCTCGACGGCCTGGTCCGCGACATCAACCTGGTCCGCAAGCGGCGCATCTCGGTGCTGACCGCCGCCCAATCCCTGTCCCAGTTCGAGCACGTCTATCCCGACCGGGGCGAGGCCGACCGCCTCCTGGCGGGACTGGCCACCAAGATCGTCTTTGGCGGCTGCGACAAGCGCACGGCCGACTTTTTCAGCGAATTGAGCGGCCAGCAGACCCTGGCCCTGGCCTCCGTGTCCCGCGCCCGCCATTCGGGCGGCCGCCGCGGCAGCAGCAGCACGGCCAGCCTGCGCGGCCGCGCCCTGCTCCTGCCCGACGACGTCATCCATCCCGCCCGGGGGCACGCCACCGTCTTTGCCGCCTACACCGACGCCGGGCGCGCCGATCAGGCCATCTTCCACGCCAGGCTGACGCCCCTCTTCCAGCGCAAGGACTGGAAGCTGGACAGGATCGAGCCCAAGGCCCCGGCCGCCACCACCGGGCCGGTCCAGATCGGGCCGCCCGCTGCATCCACGACCGAGGCCGAAACACCAGATCCGGCCCGAGACCTCCGGGACGAAACGGGCGAACCGTCCGACCCAGTCCAGGAGTTAGAGATTGCCGAGCACGCCAGCGCCCTCGCCCGGGACGTGGAGGTCGACCCGCTATGAACAAGCGCGACGTCATCACGGCCGTAGCCCGACAGACCGACCTCACCCGCAAAGAGGCTCGCCAGGCCCTCGACGCCATCCTGGAGACCATCACCCAGGCCCTCGTCTCGGGCGACCCCGTGGCTTTCTCCGTCTTTGGCCGCTTCGAGGTCCGGGAGTATCCCGGCCGCAGGCTCAACCGCTTCGACGAAGCGGGCCACTTCGCGGTCGAGGGCCGACCGGTTCCAACCTTCAAATCCTCGGCTGCCCTGCGCCGCCGGTTGAGGGAGGCCGCCGGTGAAGAATAGAGGGACCTTCGCCTTCTGCCTGCTACTCCTCCTGGCCCTGCCCCTGCTGGCCTGCAACCCCAACGTGGTCACTGCCTGGGGTGATCTGCTGGAGACGGCGGAGGCCATCTGGGCCGGTATCTGGGCCACGCCCGAGCCCGACTACTACGGCATCTCGATCCTCTGCGACCCCGACCTGCTGGCCGCCTACGGCAACCCGCCTAACGCCTACGTGGACGACGTCGCCCTGACAACCCAGGAGATCGCGACCCTGTGGGGCGTCAGCCCACCCTACACCCAGACGCTCACCCTGGGCACACCCTACGTCAAGCCCGACGGCTCGGGGCGGACCATGGTCCCCTTCCAGTTCACCAATCCCTACAGCGACGTCTACGGCGTGCCCTACGGCGCACCCCTCACCGGCCTCTGCCTGGAGTTCGAGGACGTGGACGTCGAAGGCACGCCCGTGCCCCTCCTGGCCGACGGCTACCAGGTGGGCGACTACGTGCTGCCCACGACGACGCCCCAGGTCGGCTACGCCGAATGCCCCAGCGGCATCACGCCCACCCCGACGCCTACGCCGACGCCCATCCCCACCGACACGCCCACCCCTGCGCCCGGCGACGGCTACGAGCCCGACAATCCCTACCCACCCTACAACTCCAGTATCGCCGTCGGCGAGGCCCAATGGCGCACCCTGGAGCCCTACGGCGACGAGGAATACGTCCACCTCTGGGTCTGGCCCGGCCTGCACGTCCGGGTCCGCACCCACAGCCTGGGCGGCTACGCCTCAACCAACGTGCAGGTTCCGACCTGCAACGGCACTTACTCGGACACCGACGGTGGAGAGAGCAGCGTGGAATGGGTCTCGTCGTGCCCGGAGGTCGTCGTGATTCACGTATGGAGCGGCAACGGCTATTTCGGGCCGGGCGAATCCTACGTCCTGGAGGTCGAGCAGCTGCCATGAGGGACCACGTCCAAGGAGACAAAACAGCGATGCCTTACGACACAGAACACACCTTTGAGGAAACAAAGAACCAGCACGCCGTCCGGCTGAGGCAAGCCCAACGGTGGACCAAGATCCGGCGCCGGGCTCTGCTGCTCAAGCTGGAGGGGCTTGCGCCCGACCAGGTCCAGGCCAGGATGGGGGCCAGCAATTGCCCCCAGTACCTGGCCAGGGCCGAGATTGACACCCTGCTGGCGGAGCTGGCCGTCACCAAGCAGGGAACCCTGCTCGTTCCAGACCCCGGCGCGGAGGTGGAGAGCGAGCTCGCCGCCATTCGAGACGCCGCCCGGGACCTGGGCCTCGATGTCACCGTGCAGGACCTGACCAGAACCCAGGCCCGAGACAGCGACAAGCTGGCCCTGGCCCAGGCCGGGGTCCTGATCGGCCACCCGCCCTTCGGCTACAGGAAAGGCGGCGGCCAGGTCGTCTCCGTGGCCGGAGCGCCCCGGACCGTCGCCCTCATCGTCGTGGACCCGGAAGAAGCCAGGATCGTCGTGTACCTCTTCGACGCCTACGTCGAGGGCCACTCGTTCCCCCAGATCGCCGAGCAACTTAACGCCGAAGGACACCGGACCCGCAGCGGGAGGCCCTGGAGCGCCGACACACTCCGGGACATGCTCCGCAATCCGACCTATACGGGGCACGTCCTCTATCGAGGGGCGCAAGACCGCAATCGCCGCGACGCAGGCACCCTCTATCCTGGCCTCCACCCGGCCATCGTTCCCTGGGAGACCTTCTGCCAGGCCCAGGACGTCCGGGCGCAGCGCCACCCGCGCAAGCCGAGGGCCACGTGGCAATGTCCCTGGGAGAACGCACCCCAGAGGAGTGGAACAGGATCATGACCGCCACAAGCTTTGGTTTCCCCCGTCTCGCCTCATCTCCCGCCAACAACGAGTTGGCGGCGAAGGTCATGCCATTCCGCCGTGGAGCAGCAGCGGTCGGCGCCGGGCTCTCGCGCCACGGAACCGAGGCAGCCGGGAGGCGCGAGGGCGTGCCGTCGGGGGCTGTACCTTCCGCCGCGCCGCCAGGGCGAGACGCCCCCGCCCCGCCCTCAGGTTCCGGGTCGCCACCTTCAAGCCAAACAG
>JASFTJ010000047.1:0-9276 GCA_050053615.1 Anaerolineae bacterium
CTGCCTGCGCTCGCCCGGCGCGACGGGGTCCTCATCGCCAGCGTCGGCCACACCCCTGCCGAGGTCGAGCAACTGGCCGGGCCGCTGGGCGAGGCGGGCGCCGACCTGCTTGAGCTGGTCTCCTATCGCGCTGAGGACGCGGCGCCGATGGTCGCCGTGGCCAAGCGGCTGGTGCGTATCCCGGTGCTGGTCAAGGTCAGCGCCAACTGGGCGGACCTGGGCGGCGTTGTGGCGGCCTGCCTGGCGGCCGGCGCCGACGGCGTGACGGCCATCGACTCGGTGGGGCCGGCGTTGCGCGTGGATGTGGAGACCGGAAAGCCGCTGCTGGGCGCCTTTGCCTGGCTCTCCGGCGAGGCGATTCGGCCCATCGCTTTGCGGGCCGTGGCCGCAATCTGCCTGGCCCGCGACGCGCCCGTGGTCGGTACTGGGGGCGTCGGCCGCGCCGAGGACGTGGTCGAGATGGTCATGGCCGGGGCGACGGCGGTCGGGGTGCATACTGCGCCGCTGCTGCACGGGCTGGGCTGGTTCAGCCGGACGAGGGACAAGCTGGAGCGCTGGTTGGATGAGCACGGCTACGCCGCGCTGACCGAGCTGCGTGGGCTGGCGCTGTCGTTATTGCACGACGAGACGGTCACCGACCCGCTGGAATTCGTCTATGAGCCAGTGTTGTGTAGTCAGTGTGGTCGTTGTGTAACGGTGTGTGCCTATGGGGCGCGAACGATGGATGGCCAGGAGATGGTCCTTAACTGTGAACTGTGCCGGCGTTGCGGCCTGTGCGTATCCGTGTGCCCAACCGGAGCGTTGGTGAGAGCTGCGGCATAGCGCACAATTTTTGGGCTGGATTCTGGAAAGCCCTTGGCGATTTCTGAGATTTGAGGTAGAATAAGGCAACCGATGAGGCAGGCGCAAATCCGTTCGACGACCCAGTCCGGACTTGGAGGTGGACAATGTCAGTGAGAAACGTACTCGGTTTGATTCTTGGGGGCGGCGTGGGCACGCGGCTTTTCCCCTTGACCAAGATGCAGGCCAAGCCTGCGGTACCTCTGGGTGGGAAATATCGCTTGATCGACATCCCCATTAGCAACTGTCTGAATTCTGGAATTAGCAAGATACAGTTGCTCACCCAGTACAACTCGGCCTCCCTCCACCAGCACATCCACGAAACCTACAAGTTCGATGCATTCTCTGGCGGTTTCGTGCAGATCCTTGCTGCAGCACGTATGGGAGAGCGGGAACCGACCGATTCCTGGTATCAGGGGACGGCGGATGCGGTGCGCAAGCAGCTACTCGAGATCCTCACCATCCGTCCCTCGGAGGTGCTGATTCTCTCTGGCGACCACCTCTATCAGATGGACTATACCGAGTTCGTTGAATTGCACCGCGAGCGCGATGCCGATGTGACCATCGCTGTGCAGCCGGTCACTGCCGAGAACGCAGTTCGCTTTGGTATTCTCCAGACCGACGAGCGAGGGCGGATCGTCGCTTTCAAGGAGAAGCCCGAGACGCCCGAGGAGCGAGCCGGGCTGGAGAGCGGCGACGATCCAGACAAGCCCTATCTGGCCTCCATGGGAATCTATGTCTTTAAACCGGAGGTGTTGGAGACCTTGTTACGGGAGCACGATGAGAAGGACTTTGGCAGGCACATCATTCCGATTTCCATGAATACCTATCGCGTTTATGCGTATTCATTCTCCGGCTATTGGGAGGATATTGGAACCATTCGCTCGTTTTTTGAGGCGAATCTGGCTCTGGCGCGACCCGATCCACCGTTCAATCTTCATGACCCGACGTGGCCGATCTATACGCGGCCGCGCTATTTACCCAATTCGCGCATCGAGGATTGTGAACTGGACAATGCGCTGATCGCTGATGGGTGCATCATACAGAAGGCGTCTATCAGCGAAGCGGTGATTGGGCCGCGGAGCACCATAGGCCAGGGCACGTGCCTGGAACGCGTCGTGGTGATGGGGGCGGACTCTTATGAGATCGATGCGCAAAAGATTGCCAACCGAAACGCCGGCATTCCGGATATTGGCATTGGGATCAACTGCCATATTAGCGAGGCGATCATTGATGCAAACGCGCGTATTGGGAAGAACGTGATGATCAATCGCCACTCACCCGATGAACCGGATGTCGAGATGGATACCCACTCCCTCCGCGGGGGCGTCGTTGTCATTCCCCAGGGCGCTGTCATCCTGGACAACACAGTCATTTGAATTGCGCAGGACTTGAAGCACGAGAGCTGATGAGCGTAGGCGTGGCGTATCACGGAGGTGTGACGTGTCCATGAGAGAAGTCGTAGCAGCCGTTCTGGGTGGTGGTGTGGCATCGAAACTTTATCCCCTGACGCGGGAGCGTGCCAAGGCGGCCATTCCTTTCGCAGGAAAATACCGTTTGATTGACATTGCGCTCAGCAACTGTTTAAACTCCCACGTCAATCGTGCGTATGTCTTGACCCAGTTTAATTCGGTTTCATTACACCGCCATATCTATCAAACCTACAAGTTTGATTCGTTTTCAGGAGGCTGGGTACGCGTCCTGGCGGCGGAGCAGACTCCCACGTATTCCACTTGGGATCGAGGTTCAGCAGACGCGGTGCGCCGTCAGATCCATGAAGTGCTCGCAGCAGAGCCATCAGAAATCCTCGTCTTTGCAGGCGATCAGCTCTATCGCATGGATTTCAGAAAACCGATCAGATTCCATCGCGAACGCGGCGCTGACGTGACGATCGTCAGCCACGCCGTTGGCAAGACCAAGGCGGTGCGCTTTGGCCTGCTCAAAATGGATGAGCGTGGCCGCGTTGACGCCTTCACTGAAAAGCCGGGCGACGAGGCGGCGCTGGTGGGCTGGGATGTTGTAGACGATCCCACGAGTCCTTACCTGGCCTCCATGGGGATCTATGTTTTCAAGCCACTCGTGCTAGCAACCCTGCTCGAACAGACCGAGGGAGAGCATTTCGGCAGCCATGTGATTCCGGCGGCCGTGCGTCGGCACCAGGTATTCACGTACCGCTTCCATGGCTATTGGGAGGATATTGGCAACATCCGTTCCTTCTACGAGGCGAACTTGGCGCTGACGCGCCCCAACGCGCCGTTCGATCTCTACGAGCCGGATGCATTGCTCTACACCCGCCCACGCTTTCTGCCCAGCTCTCGAACTGATGGCTGTCGCTTGCGCAATGTCTTGGTCGCCGATGGTTGCGGTCTGACGAACGTCGAGGTAAAAGACAGCATCATCGGGCTGCGCAGCCGCATTGACCAAGGGACGCGGATCTGTCGCTCCGTGCTGTTGGGCGCGGACTATTACGAGACAGATGAGGATCGTCGCGCCAATCGTCGCCTGGGCAGGCCCGATATTGGCATCGGCGAGGGGTGCAGCATCGAGGGCGCAATCATTGACAAGAATGCACGTATTGGGAACGGGGTGGTCGTCCGGCCCCACGAAGGGGAAGAACCGGACACACAGATGTACATTGTGCGTGATAATGTGGTGATTATCCCCAAGAACGCGGTGATTCCGGACGAAACGATCGTCTAACCTGACCGTTCAGTCTTTTTCCTCCAGTTACTTCCTTTTGTTCAAAAAGCGCCGGATGACAGTGATGTCATCGTGGAGCTGGACCCGGTCGCCGGTTTTGAGTTCGGCCAGCGGGCGGTCGGCCCACCCCCGGCCCTCCACCTGAAAGACGCCCAGGCGGGCGCCGCGTTGGGCGTACTGCTTTTGCACGTAGGCCAGCCCGACCAACCGCCCGTCGCTGTCGATGGAGGCGCTGGTCACGGCGCCGACGACGCGGCCCTTCTTGCTGACCACCACGTCGCCTTGGCGGGGCATGGGCGCGCGCTCCTCGTCGAACCGAAAGCGGACCAGCCGCGCGGCGCGCTCCCGCTCGTGGGCTAGGTAGGCGGCCTTGCCGACGAAAAAGGGCTTGTAGAGCTTGACGTAGGGGTCGAACCCGGCGTCGGCGGGGTTGAGGTCCAGCGGGCCGGCCAATTCGTGGCCGTAGAGGGGCAGCCCGGCCTCGATGCGCAGGCTGTCGCGGGCGGCCAGGCCGATGGGCTGCAGGCCAAAGGGCTCGCCCTCTTCCAACAGGGCGTGCCACAGGGCCGGCGCCGCCGCCGGATGGACGAACAGCTCAAAGGCCGCTGGCTCGCCGGTGTAGCCGGTGCGCGACAGGTAGAGGTCGTAGCCGGCCAGGTGGGCGTGGGCGATCTCGTTGCGCTTCATCTCCAGCAGCGTCTCGCGCAGCGGGTGCGACTCGTCGTCCAGGAGCGCCAGCAGGACATCGCGGGAGTGGGGGCCTTGCAGGGCCAGCAGCACTCGCTCGTCGCGCAGATCCTGGATGGATACGGTTTCCGTGCCAAGCGCCCGCGACCAGGGCCGCTCGGGGTCGATGCGCACCCGGTTCTCGCGGACGGCGTTCAGCCAGGCCCAGTCCTTCTCCACGTTGGCGGCGTTGACCACCAACCAGTAGCGGTTCGGCTCCAGGCGATAGACATAGACGTCGTCCAGGACGTGCCCCTTTGGATCGAGCAGGAACGAATACTGGGCCTGGCCGACGTCGAGCAGCGAGACGTCGTTGCTGGTGACGGTGTTGAGGAAGAGGTGCACGTTCTCGCCGCTGAACTCAAACAGGCCCATGTGGCTGACGTCGAACAGGCCGGCGCGCTGGCGCACGGCCAGGTGCTCCTCCTGCACCGACTCGTAGCGGATGGGCATCTCCCAGCCGGCAAAGGGCGCTATCTTGGCCCCGGCCCGTTGGTGGACGCCGTGGAGGACGGTCCGCTGCAGGGGCTGCTCCTCCGGCGCCTGCCACTCGAAGGGTGGCAGGGGTGCCAGACCGCCGGGCGCGTCGGCGCGGACGTGCTGGCCGATCCAGTAGGGTTTGTGGAAAGCCCAGCCGGTTTCCTCCGCGTCGAAATCCTCAACGACCGGGGGACGGTCGGCCCATTCGTCGGCCAATTTGTGGGGCAGGCGGCGGATGACCACGGGGCCAGGGGTCTTGGCGTAGATGTCAACTGTGTCCATGTGGACATACCCATCGGATAGGGCGCGCAGCCAGTGGGCCACGCGGGCTTCCACGTCCTTGGGGATGAGCAGGTGGAAGCGGGTGCTTTCGGTGCCGGGTCGCTTGAGCACGCCGCTGCTCATGGGTCGACCGTCGGGCTCCAGGACCCAGGTGGGCTGGCTCTCCCCCGGGCCGAGAGCATAGACGTCGTTGGTCAGGGCCACGTTGCAAAAGCCCCGGGCGTGGGCGCCCTCGATCTCGACGACGTCCCACTCGCCGCCGGGGTCCTTGGTCGGCTTGTACATGAAATAGTGGTGGGGATAGCCGCTGGGACAGTAATCGCCAGCCAGGTCGACGCGGCAGGCCAGCTCGACGACGTCGCGCTTGGCCTCTTCCAGCACGTCGAAATCGATCTTGGCCCGGTAGACCGGCCCGTAGCGCCCGGCAAAGGCGTAGGGCTCCATCGCCTGGAGCAGACGACTGATAATGTCGGCCAGTTGCTCGACCTCGGGGAAGCGAAAGCCGCGCTGCGTGATCCAGGGGGTGCCCAGGCGGATGCCGCTGGGCACACCAGCGCTCCGGTCGCCCGGAATCGTATTGCGGTTGAGCACGATCCCGGCAATGTCGAGCACGCGGGCAGCGACATCGCCCATGAGCGGCGTGCCCTTTTTGCCATCGGGACTGACGCCCCACTCGGTGCGCACGCTTTTGCAATCGACCAGGAGCATGTGGGTGTCGGTGCCGCCGTAAGGGATGTGCAGGCCGCGCCGCTCCAGCTCGGCAGCCAGGTATGCGGCGTTGTCCACCACCTGCTGCTGGAGCTGGCGGAACTCGGGGGTGCGGGCCAGCTCGAAGGAAACGGCCATGCCGGCCATGGCGTTGACATGGGGGCCGCCCTGCTCGCCGGGAAAGACGGCGGCGTCGACCTTGCGTGCCAGCTTTTTGTCGGTGGTCAGGATGGCAGCTCCGCGCGGGCCGTAGAGGGTCTTGTGGGTGGTGAAACTGGTGACGTGGGCGTGGCCGATGGGGCTGGGCACCACGCCGGCGGCGACCATGCCGGCAATGTGCGAGATATCGGCCAGCAGATAGGCGCCCACGGCGTCGGCGATCTGGCGGAAGCGGACCCAGTCGGGCATGTAGGGATACGACGTGTAACCGGCGATGATCATCTTGGGTTCATGCTCGCGGGCCAGGGCCTCGATGGCGTCATAGTCGAGTCGTTCGGTCTTGGCGTCGATGCCGTAGGAGACGATGTTGTAGAACTTGCCGGAGCGGTTGACGGAGCTGCCGTGGGTCAGATGGCCGCCGTGGAGCAGGTCCATGCCCATGACGGTGCTTCCCAGGGGCACCAGGGCGGTGTAGACGGCGCTGTTGGCCGGGCTGCCCGACAGGGGCTGGACGTTGGCCCAGATCTCGTCGGGCGGCACGCCGTTGGCGGCAAAGGCTTCGGCGGCGCGGCGGCGGGCCAGCGACTCCAGCACGTCGACGTACTCGACGCCCTGGTAGTAGCGCAGATCGGAGTAGCGGCGATAGTGGGCCAACTGGACCTCGTAGTCGAGGATTTCGTCCTGCGGCGCGCCGTGGAGGCCAGGGTCGGGATAGCCCTCGGCATAGATATTTTGAAAGACGGAGCCCAGGGCCTGGCGCACGGCGGCCGGCGCCTGGCTCTCGGAGGGGATGAGAATGATCTTGCGCGCCTGGCGCTCAGCCTCGTTTTCGATAAGACCGGCGACGGCGGGGTCTAGGGATTGTAGGGTGGATTGGAAGAAGGTTAGCATTGCAGCCCTCCCTCGGGAGCAAAAGCGCTGGAAACGGCGAAACGATGAGAATTCAAAGCATACGTCCCAAGAGGATACCAACAAGGGCACCCACAGTACCCAGACCTGCTCCCGTTATAATCACTGTAAGAATCGCTCTGGCAACGGCTTCCGGCACTTCTTTGGCGGGAATGCTGTCGGGCAAGCGTCCAGTCCGATCACGGCAGATAGCCACCATCCAACGGTTGCTTCTATAGCAGCAACCCCAAGTCCTGTCCACGCTCCATCAAGGATTTTGCCAGTATGCCAACCGGCTGCACTTCCAGCAACTGTGTATATGAGCCAACTCACCCACATGCCTTTGGCGTAGGAGTAGCCACCGTGGCGAGCGACTGTTGCCCAAATTCCATCAAAGATGACGGCCAATGCACCAAACGCGAGAATAGCTTGCCAGTGAATCATGGGGTTGCTCCGCTTACCTGATATGTCTGTTGAGATGAAGAGGCTGTTGATTCCTCGAATCAGGTGTTGACAGCAACGTCCCGTAAGGTCAAACGAGGCGGGCGGCCATGGGAAGCTGCCCGCTCCAAGGCTTGTCTACCACTTGTGCTCGGTTGCTTCGCATCGCTGGTCAGTCGGCCGCCGCCATCAACACCCGCTCGGCCACTTCCGGCAGCTCGATGTGGGCGAACATGGAAGCGGGGTAGAGATAGCCGTCAGGCTCTGACGTATCTTCGTCGATGACGCGGAGCATGTTGTGCGAGTCTGCGTCCCGGTCTGGCAGCGTGCGGTAGACCTTACCCAAGATCAGGCTTGCTGGAGTGCTCTCGTTGTCCATGCAAATGACAAAACCGTTCATCGAATCACCTTCTTGATCTTGAAGTCCCGGCGACCTATGCCGTGGGCCTCGAACCAATGGATTTCAGCGTCCCAGATCGTACTGTCTGCCAGTTTCACTGTGGCAATGCCCTTCAGCTTTCGCCAGCGGCCTCTGCCATAGACACGCTTCAGGTGGCGCCGGATGTGGAGGCCCTGACCGGTAGCGATGGTCTCGATGCCTGGTATGTCGCTGAGGATCTCGAACTCGGTCATGGTGGGTCGGTACTCCAGGATGCTGATTGACGTCGCCTACGCACCAATGGTAGCAGCAACGCCCTGAAAAGTCAAGGTGCATCGAATAGTCACGTTGTGCGCAGACTCTCAGCCGCCAGCCGGAAACTGCTCCAACACATGGATCATCCGCAGCATCGTCTCGTTCACCGGCGTGGGGATGCCGTGTTTCTGCCCCAACTCGACCACCTTGCCGGCAAACATCTCGATCTCGGTCTTGCGCTCGGCCTCGATGTCCTGTAACATCGAGGTTTTGCCCTGGGGCGAGAGAGTTTGGAGCACGGGGTACCAGTCGGCGATGTCCTGCTCCGTCAGGTTGACCTTCTCCGCCTGGGCCAGGGCGATCACCTCACGCATCAATGCCTCCATCAACGCCCGCGCCTCGGGCGACGACTGAAAGATGCCGTAGGGCGCTCGCAGCACCGCCGAGGGCGGATTCATGCTCACGTTGACCATGAACTTCCACCACATCACCCGCAGCATGTCGGGCGGCGTTTCGTAGGGGATGTCCGCCCGCTGGAAGGCAGCCTGCACCCGCCGCACCCGCTCGCTGACGGGGCTGTTGGTCGCCTCGCCAAAGTAGTGCGTGCCGGGCGTGGTATAGACCACTTCATTGCCCTGGCGCAGCGCGTCGATGCCTACCGACACGGCATAGAGCACCTTGTCCATACCATAGACTGCGCCGAGGGTTTCCTCGCTGTCTAGCCCGTTCATCACCGACACGATAGTGGTCTGTTCGCCGACGGCGTTTCTCAGGTCGTGGACGGCGTCGGGCAAATGGTGGTGTTTCACGGCGACGAGGACGAGGTCGGCGGGCGGCTGGGGGACCTCGGGGTCAACGACCGGGATGCGGTACGCCGTTCCGTTAACCACCAGGCCGTCACGCGTGAGCCGGTCGTAGCGTTCACCGCCAGCGACCAGCACCGTCGAGAATTCGGGGACGTCAAAGAACTTGGCAGCGAAAAAGGCGCCCCTTGCGCCGGCGCCAAGGATGGCAACTCTACTGATTTCTTGCATGTGTTCCTCCGATCTATCGAGAATTCGTCTGGTCCTGTAGCTCATAGCACCAAGTAGGATACGGTAGTCGTGATGGCCGTGAGCACAACGCCAGCCGCCACGCCGACGGGCAGCGACAGCAGCATGTGCCGTTTCATCGACGCCCGTCCCATCTCGTCGGGGAGTTGGAGAAAGCCCGGGCGCCACTCCGCCAGCACCAGGCCGTCGATGACCAGCGTGTCGTAGGCAAAGAGGATCAGGTAGTGGCCCAAGTTCAACAGCCAGAGCGACCAGAAACCTATCTCGATGCCGCGCCGGACCAGCCCCCAGTAGTTAGCCGCGACTTGCAGGCCGGTTAGGCCCAGCGGGATGGTCAGCATGGCCAGATAGCCACTGAAGGGCATT
>JASFTJ010000048.1:0-9240 GCA_050053615.1 Anaerolineae bacterium
ACGCCGGGTGGACCGTACAAGGTCTATTTGCCTCTTGCTACGAGGTGACGCTGATCTATCCCGGCGGTGCCGCCTGCTCCGCTTTCCATGCCTCAAAGAGCTCGTCAAAATGGCGTTGGTGCTCGATAAAGAAGCGGTCAAAGCGGTCAAAAGCGTCCTGCACCAGTTGCTCGAATCGCTCCTGGGGGATGATGTTTTTGACCAGTGTGAGCTCAAAGTCGCCGATTTTGTCGGGTAGCATGCGATAGATCGAGTCAGCGATTTTCTTCTTGTCCAGGCCCCGAATACGGGCGCCAACGTCGTCTACGGCCTGCTCGCTCATGCGGTAGGCGCTGCAGATGGCCTCAAAGACCAGGGGCAGTAGCGCCGCTTCGATCTGGGCCTCCAGGGGGTAACCTTGTTCCTCGGTCTTGAGCTTGGGATAGAGGTACACCAGCAAGGCAAAGATGCCGGTGCTCAGGGCGACGCCGATCAAAAGAGCCAACCATGCTTCCATCGTGCTTCCTCCTTTGTGAGCTTGACCCGGCGGGAACCGGGCGCGAACAGTGTGATAGAGTCTATTATCCCACGAATCCTGTTGCTCGTCAAGAGTCCGATCTCAACGCATACCTCGCTACTCCCGGTTCCCCAATTGCGACTTTTCGCCAAGATATGATAGAATAGGGTGGTTTCTCATCTCAATAGGGAGGTACTGATTATGGAACTGAAAACCGTCCCCATTCACAAGCCGGAGACCATCAACTTTGTGCTCGGTCAGACGCACTTTATCAAAAGCGTCGAGGACATCCACGAAGCGATGGTTACCCATGTGCCGGGCATCAAGTTCGGCCTGGCTTTCTGCGAAGCCTCGGGCGCCTGCCTGATCCGCTGCACCGGCACAGACGAGGAGATGATCGAGCTGGCCAAGCAGAACGCCCAATCCATCGCCGCCGGTCATACCTTCATTCTCTTTTTGGGTGAGGGGTTCTTTCCCATCAACGTGCTGAACGCGCTCAAGATGGTGCCAGAGGTGTGCCATATTTTCTGTGCGACAGCAAACCCCACCCAGGTCATCGTCGCCGAGACCGACCAGGGGCGCGGCGTGCTGGGCGTGGTGGACGGCCTCCCGCCCGAGGGTGTCGAAGACGACGAGGGCGTTGCCTGGCGCAAGGGCTTCCTGCGGACGATTGGCTACAAGCTGTAAGGGAGTCCAGTTCCTCTCCCTCTGGCCCTTTCCCTTGGACAGAGGGCCGGGGTGGGGGGACAGCACCGATGAGCACTCTTTTCGTGTTTCTCGATGGCGTCGGCCTGGCGCCGCCGGGGCCGGATAACCCACTGAGCACCGCGCCCATGCCGCGCCTGCGTGACCTGTTGGGTGGACCGCTGGTCTTTGGGGATGCTGTGGAACAGGATGCTATCCGGCCGCGAGTTACCCTCAGGGCCCTCGATGCCTGTCTGGGCGTGCCTGGTCTGCCCCAGAGCGCCACAGGTCAGACGGCGCTGTTCACTGGCGTCAACGCTCCAGCGCTCATCGGCGACCACGTCACAGCCCATCCCACCGAACCCTTGCGCAAGATCATTGCCGAACACAGCCTGCTAAAACGAGCGGCAGAGGCTGGATTGCGGGTTCTTTTTGCCAATGCCCACTCGGAGCGGTTTTGGCAGTTGGTTGAGGAGCGAAAGCTGCGGCTCGGGGCCTCGACCCTGACCGCTCTGGCCGCCGGCGTGCCCATCGCCACGCTGGACGATCTGCTGGAGGGGCGGGCTGTGTTGTGGGACATCACCCACGAAATCGCCTCACAGCATCTGGGCTACGAGTTGCCGCAGGTGACACCGGAGGAGGCGGGTGCGCGATTGGCTGGCCTGGCTGCCGAGTACGACCTGGTGTTGTACGAGAGCTTTTTACCCGATCTGGCCGGTCACCGCCGCATCGAGCCGGCGTGGGTGCTGCCCCGGCTGGACGCGTTTCTGGGGAGCGTCATCGACCACCTGCCGCCAGACACAGGGTTGGTGCTCACCAGCGACCACGGCAACATCGAGGACACAACCACCAAATTGCATACCACCAACCCGGTGCCGCTGCTGGCCACAGGACCGGCCGCCGGCCATTTTCGACAGGCAACGGCGATTACCGATGTGGCGCCGATCATCCTTTCGCTCTCTGCAGATGACGAATGACGAATGCGGTATGAACGACGACAACGAGCTCATTAGGCTCTTTCTCGAGACAGCAACGCTCAAGCGCCTGCCCCGTACCGGCTGGGGGATGCGAGGTGTGGCCCACGTCGAGAGCGTGGCCGAACACAGCTTTGGCGTCGCCTTTGTGGCCCTGGCCCTGGCCGACACCCTCAAGGGCACGGGCGCCTTGGAGCAGCACGCTTTGGACCTGGAAAAGGTCCTCGTCATGGCCGTGCTGCACGACCTGGCAGAGGTCCGCCTCACCGACCTGCCAGCCACGGCCGTGCGCCTCCTTCCCCGTGAGGTAAAGAGCCAGGCCGAGGCGACTGCTGTGGCAGACCTGCTGGCTCCCCTGTCCACCGCCGAAGGGCTGAAGGCTCTCTGGCAAGAGTTCGAGGACTGCAGCAGCCCCGAGGGCCGCCTGGTTCGCGACGCCGACAAGCTGGAGATGATGGTCCAGTGCTTGCACTACGAACAAGCCGGCAGCCGGGGCCTTGACGAGTTTTGGCGGGCCATGGATCAGCGGGAGTGGAACTATCCGCTATGTGCAGAGCTGTATGCACGGTTGCGGAGCATGCGGTCAGAGGGGTGAGCCGTGCGGCGGATTCGTGTCTCGTGGCCCGTGACGCAGCGCGCCACACGGAACATCCATCGGTGATATGGCGATGATCCAGAATCTGACAACCGGCGAAACGATAGCCCGGCGCGTTGTCCGCTGCGATACCTTCTGGAGGCGCGGGCGGGGCTTGATGTTGCAAAGCAGACGTGCGCTGGCCGAGGACAGGGCCTATCTCTTTATCGAGCGGCGGGAGAGCGTGGCTCAAGCGGCGATCCACATGCTGTTTGTCTTTTTTTCCATCGCCGTCGTCTGGCTGGACCGCGAAAAGCGCGTCGTGGACAAGACCCTGGCCCGGCCCTTCCGACCCTATTACGCTCCGAGCCATCCGGCTCAGTACTATATTGAAGGCCATCCATCGCTGCTGGAACGGGTGCGCGTCGGCGATCAGCTGGCTTTTGAATAGCGAGGAGCGAGTGACGAGAAACGGAAAACAACACAGGCCCAAAACGAGTGACGCAGCGCGCCGCACATGGTCCCAAGCCGGTCGAGGGGCGCAGTGCGCAGTGCTCGCCGCTGTGCTGTGCATGCTGCTGTCGCTTTGGCTGGTGGCTGCCGTCGCTGCCCAGGAGCCCACGCCCGAGCCGCCGGTCTATGTCGTCCAGCCGGGCGATACCCTCTTTCGCATTGCCCAGCGCTTTGACACCACGGTGGAGGCGATCGCCGCGGCCAACGGCATCGCCGACCCCAGCCGGATCCGCGCAGGGCAAAAACTGGTCATCCCCACGGCTCAGCCGGAACTCGTTCCTTCGCAGGAGCCTGTGCCCAACACCCGCGTGCACCCGGTGCATCCCGGCGAGGCGCTGCCGACCCTGGCTTTTCGCTACGGCAGTACGGTCTGGGCGCTGCGCGAGGCGAACGAGGTGCACCGCCTGGATCTGCTCGTGCCCGGCCAGGAGTTGGTCATCCCGCCGCCGACCGTCGTGCTCAGCAGCACGCCCACATTCCCTCGTCTCACCGCCAGCCCGGCGCCGGTCGTCCAGGGGCAAACGCTGCTCGTGGAGGTGGACAGCCAAAGGGATCTGGACCTGCGTGGCTGGTTCCTGGGGCAGGACCTACGGTTCACCGGGGACGATGGCGACTATTGGGCCCTCGTAGGTGTGGACGCACTGACGCCCCCGGGTGGGTATCCGGTCGTGTTGAAGGCGACCGAGGGGGGCAGCGGTGATCTGCTTTCCGTGCAGGAAATCTTTACGGTGACGAAAGGCAGTTTCACGACCTACAATATCGTCGTGCCGCCGGGCCGCCAGAAATTGCTGGACCCGGCCCTGATCCAGGCTGAGCGGGAGAAGGTCAACGCCGTGTTCGCCGGGGTGAGCGATGAGCGGCTGTGGGCGGGGACCTTTGGCTTTCCGCTGGCCGGCGAACTCCGCGTCACCGCCCCCTTTGGACAGCGGCGCTCGTACAGCGGGGGACCGGTAAGCAGCTATCACACCGGTCAGGACTATGGCTGCGATGTGGGCACGCCGGTCTATGCCCCGATAACCAGCACGGTGGCCCTGGCCGAACCGCTCCAGGTGCGCGGCAAAGGGGTCATCCTGGACCATGGTCTGGGCGTGTTCACCAGCTTCTGGCACCTGTCGCAGATTGACGTAACGCTTGGTCAACTCGTCGGTAAAGGCGAGGCCATTGGTTTGGCGGGCAACACCGGCTTGTCCACAGGCCCGCACTTGCACTGGGAGATGCGTGTCCTGGGCGTGCCGGTGGACCCTCAGCAGTGGACGCGCCGGACTTTTCCATAGACCTATGTCGAACCGCGCATCACGGCTCACGCATCGTCGCTGGGCGCTAGTCGCCATTCTGCTCCTTGCTTTTGCGCTGCGTCTCTACTTCCTCGCCGCCGAGAGCCTGTGGTACGATGAGACGGTGAGCGTCCACCTCGCAAGCAAAAGCATCCCCGCGCTGGTAGCTCACACCGCCGGTGACATCCATCCGCCGGGCTACTACCTGCTGCTCCACGCCTGGACTCGACTGGCGGGCAGCAGCGACTTTTCTGTGGCCGTTCCTTCCCTCTTTTTCGGAATGCTGCTCGTGGCCCTGGCCTACCGGCTGGGGGCGTCTATCTTTGGGGCGCGAACCGGGCTCCTGGCCGCCTTCCTGATCGCCATTTCGCCCTACAACTTGTGGTATTCCCAGGAAGTACGGATGTACACCCTTGGCGCGGTGTTGGGCGTGGGGCTGCTCGCTGCTGTGCTCGCGATGCTGACTGCGCCGCCGGAAACACCTCCGTCCTGGTCTCGTCTGTCCGCCTATGTGCTCTGTGGAGCACTGGGCCTGTGGGTGCTCTACTACTTTGCTTTCCTGTTGGCGGCAATCAATCTGATGGTGGGCGTCTGGTGGCTATGGCGACGCGGGCGCGGAGGCTGGCAATTCGGCAGGCTCAGGGCGTGGCTGGGACGGTGGGCGCTGGCTCAGGGGATTGTGCTGCTGTTCTACGCAGCGTGGATTCCCAATGCCTGGCGGCAAGCGACCAATCCGCCGGTACCCCCTTGGCGGGGCTTTACCGGCCTGGGTGACATCGTTGTCGAGACCTGGTCGGCGCTGAGCTTGGGCCAATCGGTCGACCCTGGACGGGTGTGGATCGTGTTGCTGCTGTTCGCCGTCCTGTTCGGCCTAGGGCTGCTGGGCAGGGCGAAACGCCCCGGGTCTGTCACAGGCCGCCTGACGGCGCCTTGGCTGCTGGTGGGCTACGTATTCATCCCGGTGCTGCTCATGTACCTGGCTTCGTTCGTCACCCCATTGTACCACGTCCGCTACGCCTTTACCTACTCGACGCCCTTTTACATAGTGGTGGGCGCAGGACTTGCCTGGCTCTGGCGGCGGTGGCGACCAGCGATGTGGTTCGGCGCGGCCGTGATTATCGCCTTTTCTGCCGTCTCGATCCATGCCTATCACACCGATCCCCACTATACCAGCGACGACCATCGCACGGCGGCGCGCTTTGTGGCCGAGCGGTGGCGGCCTGGCGATGCGGTGCTGGTAAACGCGGGATACACCTACACGGCGTTGTTGACGTATTGGGATCGAGTTCCCATTTCCTGGCGAGGCCGGTTGGTGGGGGAAGCCACGGGCGATTGGCCTGAAGCAGCCCGGGACGGACCGGTTGTGGTGCAGACGGGCACGGTGGATGGCGACCCCTCGCTGGGCTGGGGCGATCCCCAGTCTGACTTTTATGCCATGAGCCGTGAGGAGACGTCGGAGGCGCTGGAGCGCCTGTTTGCCGATTTCGATCGGGTGTGGGTTTACCGCATCTATGACACGGTGACCGATCCCAAGGGGTACATTCGAGCTTGGCTCGATGAGCAGGGTGTGCAGTTTGAGGATCAAGTGTTCACGGGCGAGAGCCAGCTGCGTGTGCAGGGCTTTCTCACCGGACGCGATCCGTTGGCCGACGCAGAACAGCGGATCGATGCAACCTTGGCCGATGGTTCGCTGCGCCTGGTGGCCAGCAGCGTTGCGCCAGCAGAGATAGCGGTCGGCGCGGCGCTGGATCTCGCGCTGGTGTGGCACGTGGAGACGCCAATGGCCCAGGATGCCATCCTCTTTGCCGGGCTCTTTGACGATGAGGGGAGGCGCTGGGCGCAGACCGACGAGCGCCCCCTGGGTTCCCTCTATCCGGTGACGGCTTGGTCCGAAGGGGCCATCGTTCGAACGCCGCTGCGCCTGCGCGTCCCCCCCGGCACGCCGCTCGGCCGCTACCGGCTGGAAGTGGGCTGGTATCGCTTTGTCGAAGGACAGCCGGTCTGGGTGCCGTGGACCGGCGGGGAGCGCCTGGAGCTCGGTCGGGTGGATGTGGCGTCGCCGGAGGACTGGTGGGCGCTGCCGGCGCCTGAACCATCCCAACCCATCGGCCTGACGGTGGGGCCCGGGATGACGCTCTTGGGCTTTGACGCGCTGTCGCTGCAGGGGTATCCGGGCGACACGCTGCGCCTGGACCTGCTCTGGCAGGCGTTGGAAGACGCGCCCCAGCCAGGGCTGGGCACACTCCAATTGACCGACGACAGCGGCGCCCTCTTGGCCGAGGCATCGTCGGCGCCGGTGGGCGGGCGTGCACCTTTTGCTGATTTGGCAGCTGGTCAGACAATCCGTGACCCGCGCTCGCTGACGCTGCCGGGCAGCTTGGAGCCGGGCGTCTACAATCTGTCTCTGGGCCGCCAGCAGGCCGACGGGACGTGGCTGCCCATCCGGCGCGGCATCTTTTCTCTCAGCTCGACCTATCCTCTGGCTACAGTCCGAGTGTTGTACCGCCCTGTGAACACCGTGCCGCCCACTGTGCAGCATCCCGTGGAGGCCCACTTTGGCGAGAGCATTCGCCTTGTTGGCTATGACTTGGCACCCCGGCGCCTGGATTCCCGGTGGCCGTTGCCCGCGTTCTGGGTCATCCTCCATTGGCAAGCTCTGCAGCCGATGGATGCTCGCTACAAGATCTTTGTCCACCTGGTCGGCGAGGGGGGACCGGCCGACATTCGCGCTCAGGCGGATGTCTATCCCCATTTGCCCACGACGGCCTGGACCCCCGACGAATATCTTTACGACCGAGTAATGCTCGAACTGCCTGGTGATCTGGCTCCGGGCGAGTATGCCTTGTTGCTGGGCCTCTACGACGGGGCGACGGGTCAACGTCTGCCCGTCCTCGACGCTGCGGGAAAAGCCCTGGGCGACAGCTTGCTGCTGAAACAAGTCCGCTTGGGGAAGTGAGGGTCTAGGTCTTGACCATACAGGCCGGGGGATGTATAATCGACGTATGCGACTCGTCGTGAATTGGAAGGAGTGACCTCTGTCCGGAGTACAGTCATGTACAAACCGAGCGCCGTCGCCGCCGTCGGAGGTTCGCATAGAGAGTGTGGGAGTGAACCCTCTTGATCTGCGGCGCGTGGACGTGGCTGTGGACCTGACGCCCTGCCAGCACCCGGTTGATGTGGAGATGGTTATCGTCAGCCCCAGCGACGACGAACTGTGCTGCATCCGGCTCGTCCAAAACCGCCAATGGATGTTGGACAAGGTCATGCATCTGCGGCAGGATGCGGAACCGGGTGACCACGTTCTACACGTGGGCGTATTCTATGAGAAGGAATTGATGACTCGGACGGCGCGGACGTTTTCTTTTCCGCTGGCCGGGTCTGTGTGAGGATTATGGATAAGCTCATCAATTGGCCCCCATCGTGGAACACGCTGTTCCTCCTCCCGGCCCTTTTTCTGGCTTTTACCATGCATGAATTGGCCCACGCCTTGGTGGCCTACCTGCTGGGTGACACCAGCCAGGTGGAGCGCAAGCGGCTGAGCCTGAATCCGCTGCGCCACGTCTCGTGGTTGGGGATGGCCGCTTTTCTACTGGTGGGTATCGGATGGGCCAAACCCGTCCTGGTAGACTATACTCGTTTCCGCATCAAGAATCGGGCGTTTGGCATGTTTTTGGTCTCCGTCGCCGGCGCCAGCATCAATCTCCTGACGGCGCTGCTGGTTTTCCTGGGGATGGCGGTCACCGCGACACTCGTCTCGCTGTTGAACGGCGTCAGCCCGGTGGATGTGTTCTTGTTCCTGCTGACCCAGGAAGCAGGTCCAGATGCTCTGGGGGTAGCGGTGGCGCTGAGTACGTATATGGTGAATGTGAATCTGTTGCTGGCCTTGTTCAACCTCCTGCCCCTTCCGCCCTTGGATGGGTTTCAGGCGTTGATGAGCCTGTTCGGCGCGATCCGCTATCTGATCCAGGGCCCGAAAGGTGCTGCTCCGGTGCCTCAACCCACCTCGAAGGCGGAGGGTGAGGAGGAATCGGCCCTCAGCCCGGCTCAGATCCATTTCAACATTGCGCTGGATTATCAAAAGTCGGGCGCGCTGGACGAGGCCATCGCTCGCTACCGGCAGGCTCTGGCCCATGATGAGGGGCTGGGTTTGGCCTACTACAACTTGGGCCTGGTTTACCTGGCCAAGGGGCGCCTGCCCCTGGCGAGCAGCGCATTCAAGGCGGCGATGCAGTCCGGCCGCGATGTGGCTGTGCAGGTGGAGGCCAACCATCGCTTGCACGAGATCGCACGGGCTGAACAAAGCCCGACCTTTGAGTTGGGACCGGTTCCGCCTCCCCTGGAACCGGGCAGCAAGGTCGAGGCGACGGCAGGGCAGGCGCCCCCGCTCGATCCGACGGTATCCAAACGCTTGTGGCTGCGGCTGGGCTTGGGTGGGGCGTTCCTCGTCGTACTGGCCGGCGCCGCCTGGCTCTTTGTCACACTGGTGACGCTATCCGTCATGGGGTAGCTCGATCTGGTTCTAGAATAAGAATTGCTACCTTGGCGATGTCCAAAGTTGACGGGTTTGCCGAAATTGGGTATAATCTGTCTCGACAATGCGGGGTGGAGCAGTGGCAGCTCGTTGGGCTCATAACCCAAAGGTCGGAGGTTCGAATCCTTCCCCCGCTACCTAATATTCGGTATCCAATATCCAATGGCAGAAGCTGGGCAGAGCCATTGGATATT
>JASFTJ010000049.1:0-9223 GCA_050053615.1 Anaerolineae bacterium
AGGAGTGGTTACTTGAAAGGCATCAACTGACATCTTGACCTCCTCGCTCCGGTACTAGAACCAATTATAACATGGGCTTCACAGGAGTTCAAATCTATCCTACAGTTGCAACTCGGCGGTCGCATGGTGGGCGCTGACCTGCCGGGGCGTTACCTCCCGCCCGTTGCACAGCACCCGCTCGATCCGTCGGCGGCATGGCCGGACCGCGGGGCACCGCGTAGCCGCCGGGATAGACAAAGGGCACGTGGTCCAGGTCGGCGTGGACGGCTTGGTGCCCAAAGCGATCTATGGTACAATTAGACGATGCAACGGGGTTGCCATTTCCCTCGCTGTCCAGAAGAAAAGGGGTTGGGAGATGGAGCCTGTGACACTGTGGCTTACAACGAGGCCAACCCGCGAACAAGCCAACATGGCCCCTGGGACACTACCACCAGGAACGAAAATGTAGAAGGAAACGAAAATGAACGCAATCTCCAAAAGGGCGCTGGTCCTATCTGGCGGGGGAGCCAAGGGGGTCTATGAGGCGGGCGTGCTCAAGGCCTGTCACCATACCCATCTACGCTTTGACGTCCTCACTGGATCGTCCATCGGCGCCATCAACGCCGTCCTGTTTGCCGAGTATCTACGCCGCCAGCAACTCGACCCCAACGACGCGGAGCGCTACTTCGAGTACTTTTTGAGCATCTGGGAGGACCTGGATGCGGCCAACCTGGTGGACTTTGATCTGCTGGAGCCGCTGGTCATGGATCTGGCCGAGGTCGAGATCGGGCTGGATGATTTGCTTCACATCTGGTGGGGGTTCACGGGCGAATCACTGAGGGACAAGCTCAGGGCTGGGTGGCACACCTTCTGGTCGCTGGCTGAGCTGCATGACATCTTGCCGCTCTCGCTACGAGATCTCAAGGACCTCTTTGACGCCTGGCAGGATGACGAACGCCACGACGAAGCCCAAACGCAACTGCGCGACGCTCTCCGCAAATTTCTGAACAAGCACAACGCCGAACGGGGTTTGTTCGACCCGGTATCGCTCAGCGACGCCATGATCAAACCGTACGACGATACGGTTGTGCCCCCGCTGGCCCCGGATCAAGGCCTGAGCAGCTTCCGAGCATCCGGTATCGATGTGCGCCTGACCCGGACCAATATCCGCAGTGGGCAATTAGAGATCTCGGCCCACCGCACGCTTCACGAGGTGCAGGGGCGCGTCGCCGAGGATCCAGGCGACGCCGCTGACCTCATCGTTGGCGACCCCAACGCCGTCGTCGCCGCTTTGACCTCGGGCGCGTTCCCCGTTGCCTTTGTGCCGCGCAACCTGACCGAAATCTATCCACCTGGTCCATTGGAAAACGACATCCTCCAAGCCATCCTGGCTGGTCCCGACGAAGCGGCGGCTTTTGGTCTTACGCCAGAGCAACAGGCCCTCTTGGTCGAAGCCTACCCCCGCGCCGACGATCTCTACCTGGACGGCGGCGCCATTGACAATCATCCACTCTCGGCAGCGATCACCGCCATCAAGGATGCAGCTCGTCGCGCTCGCTCCGTCCGCCAGGCCAACCGAATCTACCGGGCGACCCACGACGTCTTTGTCATCTTTTTGGGGCCAAAGCCAGAGATCACCGAATTGGCAGCTGGTGAAGCGCAAGACATGCTGTCGTACGAGTATGGCCTGCGCGCCTGGAACCTGTTGCAGAACGCCAAGATGATCGGCGATGCTGACAATGCCGAACGGATCACCCGGTTGATGGAACGCGCCGCCGGTTGGAGGCAGAGCGACCGCCCCAATCGCATCCTTGTCAACGTCAATCGCATCTATCCCGAGGAGATGCTGACGGGCACCTTGACCTTCCACCGCCGCATGGGCTTTGATCGTGAGCGGAACCGGCGGCTGATGGCCATGGGCTGTGCGACGATGCTCGAGGTGCTGGCCGACCCGCCCAACTTTGCCCGGTTGGAGATGGAAACCAAGCAGGCGTTGCGTAGGTTGCGCGAGGTGGACGCGACTGCGCCCCATACCTGGCGCTGTACAAACACCACCTGCCGCGTGCGGGATGCGTGCACACGGACGTGATGCGCGACACCCTAAAACATAGAGTATGAGACGAGATCATTAGGAGTACAAGATAGAGAATGGCTACTAGTATTCGAATCCTGCACCTGGCCGATCTGCACATCGGCATGGAAAATTATGGCCGGTTGGATCCAGCCACCGGGCTCAACGGCCGGGTGATGGACTTTTTGCGACGTCTCAGCGAGGTCGTGGACTATGCGCTGGGCAACGAAGTGGACCTGGCCCTCTTTGCCGGCGATGCCTACAAGAGCCGCGACCCCAATTCCACCTATCGCCGCGAATTCGCCCGGCGGATCAAGCGGCTGGCTGACGCCGGCATCCCGGTGGTCCTGCTGGTGGGCAATCACGATCTCCCTGCTCAGGAACGGCGGGCGTCCAGCATCGAGATTTTCCGCACGCTGGATGTGCCCAACGTACTCGTCGCCGGGCGCGACTCCCTGCACCACCTTACTGCGCGCCGGGGCCAGCCCATCCAAGTGGCGACGGTACCCTACCCCATCCGCCAGCGGCTGTTGGCTCACGAGGAGTATAAGGACAAGACCATTGCCGAACTCGATGCTTTGGTACAAGATCTCGTCTCGGAGAACATCCGGGCGCTGGCCGCGCAGGTGGACCCCGCCGCGCCAGCGGTGCTCGTCGGCCATTTCAGCGTCTCGGAGGCCAAGCTTGGATCGGAACGCACGGTGATGCTGGGTCGCGACGTGGTGGTGCTCAAGAGCGTCCTGGCCGACCCGGTATGGGATTATGTCGCGCTGGGCCATGTCCATCGCCATCAGGAACTTGACGATGGTCACCCGCCCATTGTCTATTGCGGCAGTCTGGAGCGGATTGACTTTGGCGAGGAAAACGAGACCAAGGGCTTTGTCGTGGCCGAGGTGCAACGGGGACACGCCGACTGGCAATTCCATCCCGTGGCCGCCCGGCGTTTCGTGACCATCCGTGCCGACGTGCGGGACGAAGCCGACCCTCTAGAAGCCCTCCTACGTGCCATCGCCCGGCACGATGTGACTGACGCGGTGGTCCGGGTGATCGTCCAGGCACAGGCCGAACAGGAAGGCCTCCTGCGCGACACCGACATCCGCCGCGCCCTGGAGGGTGCGTACTATATTGCCAGCATCAACAAAGAGATTGAACGAGCCTACCGATTGCGGTTAGGCGGCGAATCCCCCGAGGAGTTGTCCCCTGCTGAACTCTTGACACGCTATCTGGAGAGCAAAGAAACCCCGCCTGACCGCATCGAGACGCTCGTGAGGCATGCTGAGGAAATTTTTCAGGCCGAGGCGTAGGGATCTGCGATGAACCTCGAACAAGCAGAGCGTCGCTTTCGAGAGTTGCAAAAGCAGCACGAGCGTGGACAGCTGAGCGATGACGTGTTCCGCGTCGAGGTGGCCAAGCTTCTCCGGCGGGATGAGCGTGGCACCTTTTGGATGATCGACGCTGCCAGCGGCGCCTGGTTCTGCAACCGGGGTGAGGGCTGGACCCCCGGTGATCCTCATGCTGAGCCTCCAACCCGCGTCCACGCCGCCAACGCTCGGCGCGCCAAGCGACGTGGCCTAACCCGTTGGCTGCCCGTGAGCATCGTCCTGTTGATCCTTCTCGGTGCAGTGGCGGGCCTGGCGCTTTGGCAGGGGATCCCTGTTTCCCTCTTTCCGCCAGCACCCACACAAATCGCCCGCATTCAGGTGAGCATCGCCTCACCCGCCGATGACAGCCAGATTACCCTTGGTCAGGTGGTGGCCATTGAATCCACCCTCGCAGCCGGCCCCGACCTCCCATCTGTGGCCCGGGTAGAGGTCGCGGTGAATGGCCAAGCCGTGGGCGCCCAGACGGTCCAGCCCCAGGCTGACCAGACATCGCTTCCCCTATCTCAGCAGTGGCGCCCCACTGCTGTCGGCGAGCACAAGGTGACGGTGACGGCTTACTCCGACGGAGGCGATCCGCTGGGTACAGCGTCCATCACCCTCAATGTGATGGACGCGCCGAACGGCCTACTGCCTGAGCCCGATTGTGTCCCCGATGCAGCCTTTATGGCCCACGTGACGATCCCAGCCGGCACGGTCTTTCCGCCGGAAGCCCGGATGGACAAGACGTGGCAGGTGCGCAACAGCGGTTCCTGCGCCTGGGGGGTGGGCTACCAACTGGTTCTTGTGGGAGGGGAGAGCCTGGGTGCGCCAAGTAGCATTCCGGTGCAGCCCACCGCTGCTGGCGAACTGGCTGACTTGGCCGTCACCTTTTGGGCGCCTGCCGACCCTGACGCGTACACCAACGTTTGGCAATTGCAGGCGCCTGATGGTCGGTTCTTTGGCCCAAAGCTATCCCTTAGCATCCACGTGGAACCCCTGGCCGAGAAGAGCTCGTCGCCTGCTGCGCCTGCCAACTTGCAAGCGACATTCGTAGATGAGGGCAAGGCCGTGCGGCTGATGTGGGAAGACCGCTCCGATGATGAAGATGCCTTTCGCATCTATCGGGAGGATGTCGAGGCCAGCATCGGTCTGGCCCCGGCCAACAGCGAGCAGTTCGTGGATGGAGGAGTTGCCTGTGGCCGAACCTATCGCTACACGGTTGTAGCGTTCAACGCGGCGGGAGCCTCGCCCGTTGGCGAGAGTGTGGAAGTGAGCCTCCCCCCTTGCACCACGGCGGATACAGCGCCTACCCTCCTTTTGACCGTGGTCCCCACGCAGGTCGTGTCCAGCGGGACATTCACCGTCACCTTCCAAGCCAGCGACGACGTCAAGGTAGCCCAAGTGATGATCCAGGGCCAAGAGACGGGAATCGCAGAGATTGACGCCGGACGGGTATTCACCTGTGCCCATGCGGCCTGTTCGGGGAACTGGTCGGTCAGCTGGGCGCGCGAGATCAGCACGACGCTGACGCTGGTGGGTGTCGCCCAAGACTCGGCAGGACAGGAATCGGAGCCAGCGCTCGTCACGGTCACCATCCGTCCGGCTGAGGAATAGGTGTTGCCTTGCCAGTCTCCGTCAAGGGTAGATTCGGCGAAAACGCGGACCGCCCTGTCCATCGTCCAGCAGGCGCAGGCGGTACCCGCGTTCCACGTCAATCCAAAAGGGCCACAGCTCTGCCTGGCGCAGTCCCTCCCGTGTGATGTGGACCCGCAAAAGGTGACCACGCATGGCTGCTGGGCGAGGGATGTCGAATAGGGCGTCGCCCACGCTGTAGACGATGAGGCCCTGCCGGTATCGCTCCACAGTCTGCGTGACGTGGGGGTGATGGCCCACGACCAAGTCGGCGCCTGCGTCTATGGCCGTGTGGGCTACAACCACCTGGTCGGATGAGGGTTCGGTGGCGTACTCGGTGCCGGCGTGGAGGAGAACAACCACGAAATCGACCTGGTCGCGCGCGTTGCGCACGTCAGCAGCTACGATTTTCGGTTCAGCCCAGGCAATGCGGTCGGTAGGGGGCACGTCGGCGGAACCGTTCCAGCGGGCCGCAGCATAGCCCAGTACCGCAACACGCACCCCGTTGATGTCAAAGGCTACCGGGCGCCGGGCCAAGGAAGCATCTTCTGATCGTGCTGCGCCCACGGCCGCGATGTCCAACGCCGCCAACGTATCCAGTGTCTCGTTTAACCCCTCTGGTCCAAAGTCAAGAGCATGGTTGTTGGCCAGCGTCACCAGGTCCAAGCCCGCTTCCACCAGCGTCGGTCCCCAGTGAGGGTGGGCGCGAATGAGATACGGTTTGTTCAGCGGTTCTCCCCGGGTCGTCAATACGCCCTCCAGGTTTGCCACGGCCAGATCGGCTTCGTGCAAGAGCAGACCCACTCCCTCCCACGGATAATGCGCGCCGTAGCGTGCCAATTGCCCCTCCACCGAGCGGCCCAGCGCCACATCGCCCAGGAAAACGAGTACCGCTTCGTCGCCTGTCCGCTCGGCGCCAGAGGGGAGCCGGTCCGGCGGAACGGGCAGCATGGCCGGGGCTGGCAGCCAGGGACCACCAGTCGGACCGTCGCCCGGTCTGAGCTGCCAGGCGACGACGTCCGCCCGGACCAGGACGGCATCCTCCGCTGCCTCCAGGCCCCAAACCGACAACCCGGCGTGGATCGATCCACGCCGCCGCCCCCGCCTGTCAAAGGCCAGTATCTCGCCACTGGACAATCCCGCCAGAATCTCTCGCTCACCATCGCCATCCAGGTCAAGGATGGCGACAGCCCCAACCGAGGAGGGAACAGTCACGCGCCACAGCATCTCGCCGTCAACGGACAAAAGGGCGAGAACCGGCATAGTTCCACCTGTACCCACGACGATTTCGGCAGATGCGTCACCGTTGAGATCAGCGATCTGCCAGACGGGATTCCCTTCCGCGCCGAAAGCTTGGTGCCAGCGTAGTCTCCCTTTGCGGTCCAGGGCCAGCAGATGGCCATCCTGCCGTCCTGCGAGAGCAATCATGCCTTCTGTCCCTTCCACGATCTCTATGGCCCCAATCGGCGCCGGAGCATCGGATTGCCATAGCTCTTTTCCGGTGGAGTCAAAGGCATACAGCCGGCCACCAGTCGCGTCCAGGGTCGCGGCCAGCGCCCAATCGGAAGAGGCGGCAACACTGCTCACCGGCCCGTCGAGGTCAGCCTGCCAGCGCAGGTCTCCATCGGCGCTGAGAAAGGTCAGGCACTCCTCCCATCCACCAGCCAGCAAGCCATCCTGCCAACCCTGCAGGGCCGTGATCCGGCTGCCCCCTGCGCTGTTTGCAGCCAGGGCAGACAGATCGCGCCGCCACACCCGTCGCCCTCGGGCATCCAGCAGCGTCACATAGCCGGCATCGTCGCCCACAGCCACCCGATCCCCGTGGAGAATGGCCAAGGTGTAGACCGGGCCGGATGTCTTTGACTGCCACAGGGTTTTCCCGCTGCCGGTCAGCGCATAGACGGTCCGGCCTAACGAGGTCATCAGGAACACCGGTTCGCCGTCTGCGCGGATGATGGCGCCGTCGGTCAGGTGGCCGTTGGCGCTGAACTGCCAGCCAAGGGAGAAGGACAGCGGCTCACCGGCAGTGGGAGTCTGGAGGGGGACAAGCGTCGGAGTGGGGAGCGGTCCGGGGCTGGCGGAGGGTGGAGGGGGGAAAGAGGGCTGCAGGGCGGGGGTGCGGCTAGCCGGGAGAGTGGGCGGTGGCGTGGGCGTCCGGGTCGCAGTCGCGGTGGGCGGTACGGTAGCTGTTGTTGGTGGGCATGGGACTTTTGTGGTCACCAAAGCGAGGGGGGAAGCAGGCGCTGGGAGGCAACTGGCAAGCCCCCAAGTCATCAGCACAAGGACCAGAAGGGTCCGGCGGCGCATGGTCGCCCTACCGTCCAGAGACAGCTTGAAAAAAGTTGCCAAAGAGTTTGCCTGCCAGGTCATCGTACTCGCGATAGCCGGCGGCGACCATTTCTTCGATGTCATAGCCATACTTGGGCAGCCAGTCGGCGGCGCGGATGACAGCCTCGGCGATGACCGGGTCGTATTGGGGGTTGAACTGTACCCCCCACACGGGCCGGTTCTGCAGGCGGTAGGCCTGGACGCGGCATGTTTTGGTCGAAGCCAGCAGCACGGCTTCCTCCGGCAGTCTGGTGACTTGGTCGCCGTGCCAGAGAAAGGCGTAGAAGGTCTCACCCAACCCGGACAATAGCGGATCTGCCAGCCCTGCTTTGTTGGGCTCGACCGGTAGCCAGCCAACTTCCCAGCGTCCCCGCTTGACTTTACCTGCCAGCCAGTAGGCAAGCAGTTGATGGCCCAAGCAGATGCCAAGGATCGGCACATTGGCTTCCAGGGCCTCAAAGATGCGCTCCCGTTCAGCCTGAAAGATGGGCTCGTCGAATTCGTCGGGCCGGTACTCGCCCCCGGCGAAAATCACGGCATCATAGTTGCGCAGGTCGGGTACGGTCTCGCCCCGATCCACGCGAATGTTGGTGTTCTGGACACCGAGCCGCTGGAGCACATGTTCCACCACAAGGGAGCGCGCCGGGCCGTGGATGAGGGAGATGGCCTTCAATGGGCCGCGGGTGGGCGGGACGGTGGGTGTGTGGGTGGGAGTCGGCGCAAAAGTCGGAGTGGTCGTGACCGTTGCCGTCGGTGTATCGGTGAAAGTCGGAGTCAAAGTCGGTGTGGGTGTGCCGCTGGGAGTGGGCGTGGGGGTCGAGGACGGTGTCGGGGTAAGTGTTGGAGTGGACGTGGGAGGGGGAGTGGCCGTCGGGGCCAGGCCGAGTCGGGTAAGCGCCTGATGCGGGCCGCAAGCGGTCAGCAGTGTACTCAGCCCAGCCAGGCGCAGGAAATCCCGGCGGGTCATCCCCATCGTTCGCCGAGCCTCTCGGAAGGACAGCCTCCCCTTCTGTTGCATGCGCAATCGATCCGCCAATTCCGCCAACCAGTCGATCTAGTCCGGCCGCCGGGCGATGGCGATCATCTTTTCGCTATCGCCGGTGAACTCGTCCAGGTCGTAGGATCCATAGATAGCCTCGACCTCAAAGCGAGCCTGCCGGAGCAGCAGTTCGAGTTCGCGGCGAAAGAGGTAGCGAATGGAGAAGCGAAACAGGGTCCGCTTCACATCCCCCTCGCCGTCCACGCGATCCGCGATGAACGTGACGTCCATGATCTGTCGCCCCAGGTCCACCTTCTGGGCGGAGAACCGGGCAATGCGATGGCCGGTCTGGGGGTCAGTCATGACCTTGTCCAGCACAATGTGACCCTGCGAGTCGAGCAGGCGTTGCAGGTTGGGGTTGAACAGATCGAGCAGGAGGAGGCCGCCGGGCTCCAGGTGCTGGCGGATGTGGGACAGGGCGATCAATTGGTCGTCGGCGGTCAGCAAGTGCATGAAAGAGTTGATAGCGACCAAGGCCAAGTTGAAGCGGCGGCCGAGAACCAACTTGCGCATATCTTGTTCGACCAAGGTGATGCGGCTGCCCAGGTCCTCGGCGGCGACCTTGCGGCGTGCGACAGCCAGCATCGCCGGCGAGACATCCACGCCGGTGACCTGGTAGCCCGCGTGGGCCAGGGGCAGCAGTACGCGACCAGTGCCGCAGCCCAGCTCCAGAATCGGCGAGCCGCAGCGGGCGGCGAACTCCTGGATCATGACGAAGTCGTCGTCCCGGTCGCCATAGTCCAGATCGTAAAAACGAGCGTACGTGTCAAAGTCGTCCATCTGCTCTTTCTCACAACGTCTGAACGGTTTCCC
>JASFTJ010000050.1:0-9192 GCA_050053615.1 Anaerolineae bacterium
TCCAACTTGGATGTCAGTACCCGGCAGGGGGTGATCGACTCGCTGCAGGGCCAGGGGCTCTTTACCGATCAGGCCCGCCGCGATCAGATGATGAGCCAGCCGCTGGCAACGCTAGCGCCTCAGGCGAGAGAGGGCTTTGGGAGGTTTCTGGCCCGTCATCGGTTGGACGGCAGCCGCAGTGTGGAGTGTCTTGACGATAGCACCCGCCGTTACATTGTCGAGGAACTCAAACAGACCGATCTGCTGGCCGATCCGGAACGGCTGGAAGAACTGCCCCACCAACGACTGGTCGAGGTGGACAGGGACCTCGCCGCCCAGGTGCGAGAGGAGTTGATGAACCGGCTCCGCGCCGATCTGGATGCCAAGACCATGGAGGAACTGCCCGCCGAGACGCGCCGCGAGGTTCACCGCGTGTTGGACAGGCGGAACTACTTTGTGGACCAGGAGAAGGTGGGCTGGTACGAGCGCAAGACGCTGGCGCAGCTCCCCGTGGAGGCCATGCACGGTCTGGAGGAGCGCCTGGGCCAGGTCCGCCTGGAGGAATTGGCCGAAACTCATTTTCAGAACCTGGCGCCAGAGATTCAGGACTCGCTGGAGGATCTTTTTGATGACGAGGGTCTGTTGACCGCTCGCGCCGAGCGTCTGCGTCTGACCCAGACTGGACGCCTGGCCGATCTGCCCGACGAGGCTCGGGAGGCTGTAGTTCGCCACCTAGGGCGCCGGTGGTTGGTGGAAATCCGCGGTCAGCGGCCCACTGCTCTGCCCGACGACGAACGGGAATTGGTGTGGGTCTACCTCCGCGATCAGGGCCTCTTTGCCGACGAATTCAAAGAAGAGCTATTCCAGTACCAGCGCCTGGACGAGTTCGATACCGAGGTACAGCAGGCTGTAGAGGAGGCCCTGGACGAACAACTGAGCGGCAGGCTGGAAACTCGAGCCATCGGCGATCTATCCCCTGAAGTGCGGACTGTCATTCGTGAGCACCTGCAGCGGGCTGATTACTTTGTGGATAAGGAGCGCTTGCGGCGAGCAGTCGGGTCGCCGCTGCAAGACCTGCTGGCCGAGCTGCGCCAGGCGGTCGAAACTGCATTAGGAAGGCGTCTGCTGGCAGACGTGGATGCCGCACCGGTGGCCGAGTTGCCGTCCGAGATTCAGAACACACTCTGGCGTTACCTGGATGAGATCGGCTATTTTGTGGATGAGAAGAAGCGGAATCAAGTCTTGGATCGCCGTTTGGCCGATCTGAAAAGTGGGCAGTATGAGCAGGTGGTCCGAGACTTGGCCGAGCATCTGGCGGGGGAGGTTCGGGACCGGCCCGTGTCGACACTGGATGAAGGACTGCGCCAGGGGTTGCGAGAGGCGGTGGAGGTTCAGGGCTTTTTCGAGAGCGAGGAGGAGCGGGCGCGGATGCTGAGCCAGCCCCTGGCGGAGCTCCGCCGGGAGGATCTCCGGGCCTTGGCGTTCAAGTTTGGCCAAGGCCGCTTGCGTGCTCTGGCCGACCGGTCGCTGAACGATCTGCCAGGGGCAGACCGGGAACTGGCGCTCTCGCATCTGCAAGCGCACGATTGGTTCTTGGACCAGTCCCGTCTCGATAGGCTACGGAATCAACGAGTAGCTGATCTGGATGCTGAGACTCGTCAGGAACTGGTCGATAGGCTGCGCCAGCAACACGTGACGCATCTTGGCCAGCAACGGTTGGCAACCCTGAAGCGGGAGCAACGCCACGCTGTCCGGAGCTTTCTGCAAGAACAGGGCCTGGCGCTGGATGAAGAACAGATGCGTCCGTTGCGTGACCGGACCGTGCACGATCTGGACCGAGACGCCTATGATGACCTGCTGCGCGATCTCGGAAGCCAGGTGGTGGCTGAGTGGCGGCCGACTCGTTTCCAGGACATGGGCCGGGACCCACAGGCGCTGCTGGGCGCCTACTTGGGACGGCGGATCATGGCTCGCATCGAGCGGCGGGTGCTGTTGCACACCATCAGCCGCCTGTGGGTCGACTATTTGACCGACATTGAAGACGTGCGGCGGGGTATCGGCTTGGAGGCATACGGCCAACGGGACCCGCTTGTGGAATACAAGCGGCGGGCTGTCGAGCTCTTTGAGGAATTGGGACGTAACATCCGCAGAACAGCCGTGCGCACCCTGTTTCGCCAGCAACCGGAACCACTCGCCACACAATAGAGTCCAGCCGGCGGCTCGTCTTTTTTGGTCTGGAGTCGGCAATCGTTCGGCGGTTTGACTGGGGCTTTGATACGGAGCTTGGCTTGACGGCAGGCCGCAGTCAGGCTCATAGCGGCCCCCAGCGGAAGAATCGCTTCTGCCGGTATCCTGGGCTTCAAATGCGATTGACATGGTAACGTCTGAATCGACGCTTGATCTTTTTGCGCGATGATGTTACAATAAGGCCATCAAGATGCAAGAAGCCTAGCCGCGCTTGTCCATTGACTTGAGCACCGGCTCTCCGGATCCTGCGTGAACATAGCAGAGCAAGGCAGCTGATGATGAGCGAAGGGGTGTGTTCCAACCGATAGCGTTTCAGATAGGACATTGTCGAACGCAGAGCCAATCTCATAGCAGAACACATTCTGGAAGCCTTTCAGGTCTGGCGCTTCAAGTGAGATAGGACCCACCCAAACCAAAAGGGAGGTGTAACGTTGGTTTTCAGCGGAGAGGATTTCACGACGAGACTTATGAACGATATGGACCCACAACTGCTAGACTTGGTAAAGACCAAGGTGAACTCATTCATCAAGTGGGATCTGGTTCGATTTCTGCGGGAGAACCCCAATACATCCGACACAGCGGAAAACATTGCCAAGTATATCGGGCGGAACGCTGCTACGGTCGAACCAGAGCTGAGAGAGCTGGTCGATGGCGAGATCATGGAGGTCAAGTCCGTGGAGGGGGTCCCCGTCTACACGTTGACCTCCGATTCCGACGTTCGGGGGCTGATTGATCGTTTTATTGCGGCCTGCGAAGACCGCCATTTCCGCGTTAAGGTTATCTACCACATCGTTCGAGGCATGCGATAGCGGTTGGCTGGCGAGCTATCTTCTGCACATCAGTTCCGTACTGTTTCCGCATGGGTCTGTATCCACCTCAGTGAGCAGTAATTATTGGCCCGAAACAGACAGTACAGCACGTCCACAGGAGGCATAAGCAAGATCATGAGCGAAGAACGAGTCAAATCCTATATTAAAGGTCTGGATGAAATGTTGCACGGGGGGTTTCTGCCCCAGACGGCAAACTTGGTTGAAGGTCCCCCAGGCACGGGAAAGAGCACGATTGGCATGCAGTTCATCTACAATGGTATCCGCCATCACAATGAGCCTGGCCTCATCGTCACCTTTGAGGAGTTTCCTCAGCAGTACTATCGCGATGCAGAAAACTTTGGCTGGGACTTTCGGCAGCTGGAACATGATGGCAAACTTCGGGTGATCATGACCAGTCCCGAAGTCACTCGCTCCGATCTGGAAAGCGTCGGTGGGACCATCGAGACACTGGCTCGCGAAATGGGCGCCCGTCGCATTTTGATAGATAGCGTATCCCATTTTGACCAGTTAACCACGGATCCCATTGAATTGAGGGCGGTTGTGTACAGTTTCATCAACGCCTTGAAACGTGAGGGGCTGACCAGCATCCTAACCCGCGAAAGCCCGGTCCTATTGGGTGGAGATGAGGGGGAAAACCCCATCGCCTTTGTCGTGGATACGTACATTCTGCTTCGCTATGTGGAATTGGAAAGCGCTATCCGCAAGGCCCTTCTTGTCTTGAAGCTGCGTGGGAGCGATCACGCCAAGGACATCCGCCAGTTCGAGATCACCAGTCAGGGCCTTGAAATAATGTCCAAGTTTGAGGGACAAGAAGGCATCATGAGCGGCAGCCCGCGGCGGATGGCCGACGCTTTTGTGGAGGCCTTCAAGCGATAGGTGTGGTGTTCTGGGGTCTGCGTGTCAGAATCGGTTTGAGAAGGCGGATGAAACAGCCTTTTCCAGCTTTGGAGGTGGTCTCTTTGACGGAACGAGGCTTTAGAACACGTTGTTGACTCTGCATAATGAGTGACATCTGACGCATAGCACTAGACTCTTTCGGGAGAGCAGACTTGGTTGACCTCATCAATTCCATTCTGGTTCTCTATAGCTGGGTTGTCGCCGCAGTCTTGATTCTCTTTCTCCTGCTCATTGGCCGCTTCTACGAAATCAAGTTTGGGCAACGATCCTATCACTGGTTTCTCTTGATTCCCCTTGGCTGCTTTCTGGTGGCGGCGGTCTGGTACGCATTCTTTGCTCCTGATTTTGTGGGTGTGTTCTGGCCCGATGTGTTGTTCTTGGTGGGGGGACTGAGCCTGATAGGTATTTGTTACATCCTGTTCAGGATCATGATGGGAGGCAGGAAGTGACCATTGTCAGCGCCATCGTTGGCTCAATGGGCTTGGTTGCCATCATCTATGCGCTGATCATCCTGGCCCAGTTCGGTCGCAAGCTAGGCGCCGTGACCAAAATGCAACGGTTCTATCGAGGCTACTACGTCGCCGCAGTTTGCACAGGGGTGGCTCTCTTGGTGCGCTTTGTCCGAGCCAGTGTGTTTTGGGCGCCTGCGGAAACGATTCCTCCCCTGCTGAGCGATGCAGCCTTCTACCTCTTTTTTTATCATCTACCGCTAGCTGTAGGTATGAGCCTGAGCCTGGCGATCACATGGTACTATTGGAATTGGCTCCTGAAAGAACATTAGTGGATGGTAGAACGTTTTCAACACCTGTTCGACAGCCTCACCGAGGCCGTTGTTACGATTGACCAGGATCTACGGATTACATTTGCGAATCCTGCGTGGATCCGACAGGTGGGCCTGTCCCCGTCCCAGATCATAGGCAAACGCTGTTACCAGGTCCTCCGCAAGGCGACGACACCCTGTGCGCCCGAGCTCTGCCCTCCCCAGAAGGTGTTTCAAACCGGACAACCGAACCGTTCGATCCGCGAGGATTGCCAATCACAAGACCATGTGGTCGAGATCTCGGCCTCGCCGGTGTTCGACTCTGCCGGCCGCGTAGTTGAGGTGCTCCAGATCAGTCACACTGTCCCTGCTCCCTCCGAGGGTGAGAAACGACCGCGTTCTCCCGACGATGAGAGGACGGTCATGCGCGGTGAAGTGGCCGACGCCTTGCGCACAGTGGCCCTCCTCGCTGCTTCTGGTCAGAGCCTGTCAGCGGTCCTCGACGCGATCTTGGAGCAGTTAGGACGTGTGGTCAATTATGACAGCGCATCCATTGCCCTGTTGGAAGAACGAGGATGGCGCACCATCGCCGGTCGAGGGTTTCCACCCAATTCGGACGTGATTGGGTTCGTCCTCCCGGCCGACGACGAGAAGGCGGCGCGGATGGAACAGATGCGCCAGCCGATGATCATCCGTGATGTCCAGGAGGATCCCCAATGGCTGGAGGTGCCGGGCACCGGGCACATTCGCTCGTGGATCGGGGCTCCCCTCTTGGCCCAGGGGCGGATGCTCGGCACGCTGAACTTGGACAAGACGGAGCCTGGTTACTATCAGCCCGAAGATGCCCTGCTGGTCATGACCTTTGCCAATCAGGCGGCTGTCGTCATCGAGAATGCCCGCCTGTTGGAAGCAGAGCGCCAGCGCGCCGCCCAACTGCGTCTAGTCAGTGACATCGGTCAGCAGGCATTATCTATCCTCGATCCGGAAGCCCTGCTCGATTATGCAGCCCAGGCCATTCAGAGTCAGTTTGGGTACTATTGCGTGGATGTTTTTCTCACAGAACCCCAGGGCGAGTATGTGGTCTTTCGGACCAGCAGCCATCCACAGTACGCAGCTCGCTGGCATGACCAGAATCTCCGCTTACGCATTGGGGAAGAGGGCATTGTGGGCTATGTCGCAGCCACCGGAGAAGCTTACCTGGCAAACGACGTCGGTCCAGATCCGCACTATATTTCCGATGTCCTGCTGCCCGAGACTCGCTCCGAGTTGGCCGTGCCCATCAAGGTGGGCGAGCGCGTCATCGGTGTCTTGGACATCAACAGCGAGCGCCTCAATGTCTTTGGCGACAACGATCTTTTTGTTTCTCAGAGCCTGGCTGACCAGTTAGCTATTGGCTTGGAAAACGCACGGCTGTACAAGGCGGCTCAGCAGCGGGTCGCCGAACTGGAAGCAGTGCGGCAGGTTGGGTTGGGCCTCACCTCCCGCCTGGAGTTGGGGGAGGCGCTGGAGACGATCCTGGACAGCACTATGGGACTCTTGAAAGGGGCGCGAGATGCCCATATTTTTCTCTACCAGGATGATCGCCTGCGATTCGGTGCGGCATTGTGGGCCGATGGTCACAAGGGGACACCCTGGGCTGAGCCGCGGCCCCACGGCCTGACCCACACCGTTGCCCGCCAGGGCGAAACCATCGTCGTGCCCGACATGCGCACCCACCCCCTCTTTGCGGACGCGCCCTCAGATTGGGAGGGCGCCATCATCGGTCTGCCGCTGAAAATTGGTCAGCAGGTGGTGGGTGTGATGAGTATCGCCTATCAGCAAGCTGCCGGCAGTCCTTCCGAAGCCCAGCTGCGCATCTTGCATCTGCTGGCCGATCAGGCTGCCATCGTCATTGAGAACGCCCGCCTTTTCAAAGAGACCAGCGAACATGTCGCCCATCTTGAGACAAAGACGCGCGATCTAGAGTTGGTTCACCAGGTGTCGGGGATGATCAGCTCCTCGCTAGACCTTACCCACATCCTAGAGACCACAGTAGAGCAGATGGTACAGGTCTTTGAGGCAGACCACAGCGGCATCATGCTCTTTGACTACGATCAAAGACAGGGGCATGTCGTTGCTGAATACCCGGCCGCCGGGGCGACAGCCGAGCGCCTTCCCCTCGAAGGATACCTCGCTGCCGAACGCTTGATCCGCGAACAGGAACCCCTTCGAATTGAAGACGCCCAAAACGATCCGCTCATGGCTGGGGTGCGCGAAACCATGGAGAGGTTCGACATCCGGTCGATGCTCATTGTGCCCTTGATCGCGAAAGGGGAGGTGGTGGGCAGCATTGGCCTGGATGCCGTGGGGCACCAACGGCGCTTTAACGACAGCGAAGTGGCCCTCGCTCAGACCATCGCCAATCAGGTAGCCTCAGCCATAGAAAACGCGCGGCTGTACCAAGAGACCCAACAACGACTGAAGGAATTGCGCCATCTTTTCCAGACCAGCGCCGCCGTCTCTGGCTCCCTGTACGTCGATCAAGTAGTGCTCACGACTGCTCAGCACATCACCCACGCATTGGAAGCGGAGGGATGTGCGATCTATGTTTGGGACCGCAAACAGGACGTCCTGGTGAACCAGCTGGATTACTCGACCGATCCTAGCTCGTGGAAGCCTGAGCCGCAAGGTACCCCTTATCCCCTGATCGACTATCCCATCACCCGCAAGGTGCTGATGGAGCGGCAACCTCGCGTCATCCGGGCGAATGATCCTGAGGCTGAGCCGACCGAAGTGGCCTGGATGCGGGCTGAGGGAGTCGCGTCCTTGCTCATGGTGCCCCTGGTCATGCGAGACAAAGTAATCGGCCTGCTGGAATTGATGGAATGCCAAGAGGAGCGCACATTCACAGCCACGGAGGTGAGCCTGTGCCAGACGCTGGCCAACCAGGCAGCGGCAGCCCTGGAGAACGCTCGGCTGTTTGAAGAAACTGGGGACCGGGTCCGTGAGCTGGCAGCTCTTGCTGCCGTGGGCCAGGCCATGACCACCCTCGAACTCGACGATGTGCTGGACAGCATTGCCAAAAACGCTCAGGAAGCAGCTCAGGCCGAGATCAGCTCTGTCTACTTGTTGGATGAAGAGCAGCAGAGACTTGTCCCGCGGTCGGTCCGGGGGATGCAGCGTGAGCAACTGGAGCAGGGGATTTTTGACCTTGGTGAGGGCACTATCGGTCAGGTAGCTCTGAGTGGAGAGCCCTTGATGGTTCCAGACATCAACGTCGCCAAAGTCTTTGTCCCCAAATCCGAGGCCGCGCAACAGATTCACAATACCCTCACCGTTCCCCTTGCTGTCAAGGGCCGGGTCATTGGCACGCTTGAAGTATGCAACAAGATTGGGGAAAGCGAGTTCACAGCCACCGACCAGCGTCTGCTGACCGCCTTTGCTGCCCAGGCCGCTGTTGCCATAGACAACGCCCGTTTGTACCAGGAGGTGAGCCAGCATCTGCAAGAAGTCCTCGTCCTCAACAAAGTGGCCAGGGCGGCTACCGCTACGCTGGACTTTGATAAAGTGATACAACAAGGTGTGACTGCCTTACTGGGGATGCGCAATTTTGAACGGGTGAACATTCTTCTCCTAGATCGGGAACGCGATGACTTGTTCCTTCATCCAGCCCTAAGAGATAGCAACCTCTTCCCTCAGAGGGCGGACGTACGCATCCCCCTGGGACAGGGTATTGCCGGCCGGGTAGCTCAAGAAGGCACCCCGATGCGAGTGGACGACGTGCGAGAAGAACCCAACTACATCGAAGGGTACCCAGACACGCTCAGCGAGCTATGCGTGCCCCTGAAGGTGGGCGATCGCATCATAGGCGTACTGGATGCCCAGAGCACAAAGCTTGGCGCCTTCTCGGAGAGCGACCAACGCCTGCTCAGCACCCTGTCCGGCCAGCTCAGCACCACCTTGGACAACATCCGACTCTTTGAAGAGACCGAACAGCGGGTGCGTGAGCTGGCGGCTCTGACCGATGTAAGTCAAGCTCTTAACGAAGCCCAGGATCTTGTCTCCGTTCTGGACATTGTGCTCGACAAGGTTCTTGAGCTTGTGGGGGGCAAAGAATGCTTGATCATCCTCATTGATCCACCCAACAGCGATCAGCTTCGCATCGTCGGCGAGCGGGGATGGAGTCCGGAGGACGTGGAAAAGTTCAACAAGCGGCCGGTCTACACTCATGAAGGTACCTTCAAGAGAGCTCTACAAAAGGGGCGTATGGTTGAGGTGCCAGACACTGCGTCTGATCCCGATTTCTTGCGCGACGTCGGCTCCCAAGCCACAGAGATCACCCATATCCCGCTCATGACGGAGCGGGGGTCCATTGGACTGATCAGTGTGGATCGCCTGCCCGGCGACGAGACGACCCAACGGCTGCTGACGACCCTGGCCAGCATGGCCGCTGCCGCCATCGACAAGGAACAGTTGCACTTGGAAACCAGCGACCGCTTG
>JASFTJ010000051.1:0-9108 GCA_050053615.1 Anaerolineae bacterium
GCGGAAGGTGTGTTCTGCGAGTTCTGCCACAAGGTCGGCAGCGTCTATCTGAACCCGGCCACGGGCTTGCCCTACAATAATGCGCCCGGTGTGCTATCCATGCGTCTCTATCGCCCCGAGACCGGCGGCGCCGAGCAGCTTTTCTTTGGCCCCTTCGACGACGTGACTCGGCGGGTCAGCTATAGCGAGCTGGAGAAAAAGAGCCAGTTCTGCGCGCCCTGCCACCAATTTAGCTTCTGGGGCACGCCGATCTACGAGTCGTTTCGCGAGTGGCTGGAGAGCCCCTACCCGGCCCAGGGGGTGGAATGCCAGGCTTGCCATATGAAGCCTACCGGTGTGGACTATTTCGTCTTTCCTGAAAAGGGCGGGCTGATTCGTGACCCGGACCTGATCGCCTCGCACCTTCAGCCCGGCGCGGCCAACGCAGAGCTATTGCAGAACACGGTGACCATGACTCTCAGCGCTGCTCAGGTGCCGGATTCGATCCAGGTCACCGTGACCATTACCAACAGCGGCGCCGGACATCATGTGCCCACGGATCATCCGGGACGGCACATGATCCTGGTCGTCGGGGCCACGAATGAAAGGGGACGCTCCCTGGCGCAGCGGGGCGGCCCCATTGTGCCGGAGTGGGGGGGCGTCCAGGCTGGACGGCCAGGCATGGCCTTTGCCAAGGTGCTCCGCGACGTCCGGACGGGCCAGTCGCCAGTCGTGAGCTACTGGAAGCAGGTTCTCATCGTCAGCGATAATCGCATCCCGGCGATGGGCAGCGACACGTCGGTCTATACCTTTGCCACGCTTGAGGGCGATCGATCGGTGACCGTCACTGCCGAACTGCGCTTTCGGAGACTCTTTCAGGAGGTGATGGAAGCTAAGGGCTGGGATACGCCGGACATCGTAATGGAAGAAGCTCAGACTATGGTCACGGTTCAGCCGTAGAGGAGGTGCTCGAGATGTGTCGTTGTGTCAAGCGTCTTGTCGTTGGTTTCGGCCTGGTCAGCTTTGCCGTCTTGGCCGGCGCCTGTGCCCTTGTTCTATCCGATTCCGCCGACGGACCTGTGGTTGCTACGCGGGCGCCGACGTCAGCCGCCGCGACGATGTCGCCACCGGTCGCTCGGCGTGTCACCCCAGACGATACTGCCGGATGGACGCTATGGAGCACGGGAACCCGGCTCCGCGGGGCCAACATCTATCAGCGCCGTGTTTATCCCGAGCTTGACGGCGACGAATTCCTGGGGGCTGGCCCGGTCGGGCCGCCTTACACGCAGCAGGATTTCGATCGGTTGGCGACGATGGGCGCCAATTATGTGAACGTTTCCCATCCGGGCCTGTTCACCGAGACGGTGCCGTACACCGTGGACCTGGATATTCAAAGCCATCTGGACAACCTGCTGTCCATGATTGCACAGGCTGACATGTTTGCCGTGATCAGTTTTCGCACCGGGCCAGGGCGCGCCGAGTTTAGCGTCTGCTGCTATGAGGATGCGGGGGATTGGTACGATGAGAGCTATCTGAACGATACGGTGTGGCAGGATCAAGCGGCGCAAGATGCTTGGGTGGAGATGTGGCGCCACACAGCTGAACGTTACCGTGACAATCCCATCGTCGTCGGTTACGACCTGATGGTCGAGCCGAATGCCAACGAAGTGCTTACCGGCGAGTGGCTGGCCCCGGAGGAATTCTATGCCCAGTATGGCGGCACGCTGGCCGACTGGAACCAACTCTATCCCCGCATCAGCGCTGCCATCCGTGAGGTGGATGCCGATACGCCGATTCTCATCGGCGGGATGGGTTACAGTGGCGTCGAATGGTTGCCCTATCTGCAACCTACCGGCGATCCACGCACAGTCTATGCGGTACACCATTATGCGCCCCATCTTTATACTCATCAGTGGTGGGACTCGCTCGACTGCGCCTATCCCGGCTGGTGCGATTTGGACTGGGATGGCGACTATGACGACTGGCTGGACCGCGCCTGGCTGGATGATCTGCTCTCCACGGTGGATGATTTTGAGACCACCCACGGCGTGCCCGTGGCAGTGAACGAGTTCGGCGTGATGCGCTGGGAGCCCGGCGCGGCGGCGTACATGGACGACCAGATGGATTTGTTCGAGCAGCGGGGCATGAACCAAGCCCTGTGGGTCTGGGACCCGGCGTGGGAGCCATGGACGGAGGAGGTGGACGCCTTCAACTTTCGGCATGGACCTGATCCCCAGAATCACAGCGACGTGTCCTCGAGCGAGCTGATGGACACTATTCTGAGCTACTGGGGCCGCAATACGATTCGGCCCTCTTTGGCAGTCACAGAAACTAGCTACCTGCCCATTGTGCTGACGGCTGCTTTGGCGGAAGCTGGGTCGCTGCCCTTGAAAGATGTTGCCTTCTGGGCCTACCAGCTTCAGGGCGTGAGCGAGCCTGGCGCTGTCGATGCGCTGGTGGGCTCCTCCTACGACATGCTGGTACTGGAGCCGACTCGCACCGATTGGTCGTCGGATGACCGCTACTTTGACACGCAGGGGATGGTCGCCCAACTGAAAGATAGCCTGGCCAGCGACGGGCAGCATCACAAGCTGGTCTTGGCCTACCTGGACATTGGTGAAGCTGAGGACTGGCGCTGGTACTGGACTTGGTCCCGCGATTGGAATTGTGCGGGGGACCCTCCGGCCGATTGGCCCGATTACATCCTGGCCTGCGATCCCGACGGCTGGTCGGGCAACTATCCTGTGGCCTATTGGGACCCGGCCTGGAAGGACCTTATCATCTATGGGAAAAACACGGGCAGCCACCCGGACCGTGACTATCGCAGCGCCATCGATGAGGCTATCTTGGACGGGTTCGATGGTATCTATCTCGATTGGGTGGAGGGCTATGAGAATGAGGATGTCGCCGCGGCGGCCCAGGCGGCGGGCAAAGACCCGGCGGTCGAGATGATTGCCTTTATCGGCGAGATGCGAGCTTATGCCCAGGCTCGTCAGCCCGGCTTCCTCATCATACAGCAGAATGCCGCGGCGCTGCTTGAGGGGCATCCCGGGCTTTTGGACGTGGTGGATGCCATTGCCCAGGAGGCGGTCTGGTACGATGGCGATGCCACCGACGACTGGGATGATCCCGACGGCTACGACTGGCTGAACGACCCCGACCTGACCGATTATTACCTGGGCTACCTAGCCGACTATCTGGATGCGGGGTTGCCGGTGTTCAACTGCGAATACGCGCTGGCCTATGCGGCTACGGCCTATGCCAACTCTTACGCCCAGGGATTTGTGCCCTACACCACGCGGCGCTCTCTCTCGCGATTGACGACGACGACTCCGCCCGGCTACTAGCCTTGTCTCTGCAGGACAAGTTCAGAAACCCACAGCGCAGCCGTCTTTGCGGGGATCGGACCCACCGCATAGCACACTCGTCTCCGGGTCGACAGCGATGATCTGCCCGCCGCCAAAGCCCGGTGCGAACATCATCTCGGGATGCACGCTGTGGCCCATGGCCGCCAGCGTCTTGCGCGTCGTGAGCGGCACGCCGGTCTCGATAAGCACTTGGGGACCCCCCCGCTCGTCCACGCGGAAGCGTGGGGCGTCGAGCGCTGCCTGCGGATCGAGGCCGTAATCTACCAGGTTGACTAGCACCTGCAAGTGTCCCTGGGGCTGCATGAAGCCGCCCATCACCCCGAAGCTAAGCCACAGCCGCCCATCGCGCAGGGCCATGGCTGGAATAATCGTGTGGTAGGGTCGTTTGCCGCCCTCCAGGACGTTGGGGTGGCCCGGTTCAAGGGTGAAGCAGGCGCCTCGGTTCTGTAGACAGATGCCGGTGCCAGGCACCACCAAGCCTGAGCCAAAGCCATAGTATAGGCTGTTTATGAACGACACAGCATTGCCCCATCCATCCACAACGGTTAGGTAGACCGTGTCCTTGTGCTGCGGCTGGCCGGGAGCCATCAGCTCTAGCGCCCGGTCAGGCTGGATGAGAGCACGCCGCTGAGCGGCATACTCTTTGGACAAAAGTTCTGCCAGTGGTATGTCCGTGACGGCTGGATCGGCCACGTAGCGTCCCGCGTCGGCCATGCCCATGCGCATGGCCTCGATCATCACGTGCCAGCGAGCCGGGTCGTAGTACGCCAACTCTGCGATGTCGTAGCCCTCGACGATGTTGAGGGCCGCTAGTGCGGCTAGCCCTTGACCGTTGGGTGGGTGTTCCAGCACTTCCACATTGCGGTAGGACGTGCGGATAGGTGTCTCCCAGGTGGTGGTGTGAGTTGCCAGATCCTCGGTAGTCAGGAATCCGCCCTTGGATTGGACACACTCAGCGATCTTTTTTGCCAGCGGGCCGCGGTAGAAAGCTTCTGCGCCCCCCTCAGCGATGGTGCGCAAGGTGCGGGCCAGGTCGGGCTGTCGATGGACGGCGCCCGCCTTGGGCGCAGGCAAGTAGACGCGGGTCGCTTCCTCATCTCTGGATAGTTTTCCGACGGAGCGCTGCCAGCCAGCGCTGATCCGCTCGCTGACCGGAAAGCCCTCCTCGGCGGTGGTGCTGGCCGTTGCTAGGCAGTCGGCCAGGGACATTGTGCCAAAGCGCGCCAATAGGGCTTCCCAGCCAGCCACCGTACCGGGCACGGTCACCGGCAGCGGACCCGCCAACGGAATCTCGGTCAGGCCGCGGAGCTGCGCCTCCTCCAGCGTGAAAGCGACTGGGGCACGTCCGCTGCCGTTGAGAGCCGTCACCTGGCCTGATTCCGCTTCATAGATCAGCGCGAAACAGTCGCCGCCGATGCCGGTGGACATGGGCTCTACGACATTGAGCATGGCGGCAGTGGTCACGGCGGCGTCGGCGGCGTTGCCGCCTCTCATCAGCACGCGTAGGCCAGCCATGGCTGCCAGGGGCTGACTGGTGGCCACCATGCCACCCAGGGCACGCACCGCCGAACGTCGTGAGGGAAAATGTCCGAGATTCATAGGAGGGCCTCCAGCTTGTTTGTCTTTCCTATCCACGGATGCGGATCACCCACGGAGCCATAGCAAAGACACGTTCGCGGAGCAGCTCCGTCAGGTTGGAAAGCCATTCACCCGCGTCGACGGGGATGGGCTGCGGCAACTGGTGTTGCTTGGGCACCCGCACATCCACAAGCGGCGCATAGCGACCGGGCGGCAGATCAGCCAGCTCACGGGCCTTGTCGGAAGCTGCCTGCAGGTCACCCAATCCGTCCACCAGGCCGCGATCCAGGGCCTGCTCGCCGGTCCACACGCGCCCCCGCGCGACAGCCTCTACCTCCTCGTCGCTCATTCCCCGGCCCTCTGCCACCCGAGCCTTGAAGCGTTCGTAGCCAGCGCCGATGTCGGCTCGCACCTTGGCCCGTTCTTGATCGCTGAACGGTGCTGCGTCGGCGTACAGGCCGGCAGCTTTGCCTCTGGAGATAATCTCTCGATGGGCCTGGATCTTTGCAAAGAGCTTGCGAGTGACAACCTTGCCGCCCCAGATACCGATGGAGCCTGTCAGCGTCGTCGGCTGAGCAATGATGGCATTTGCCGGCGTGGAAACGTAGTAGCCACCCGATGTTGCTTGATTGCTCATATAGACTACAATCGGCTTGCTGCGGCGCAGGTGGGCCACCTCTCGCCAGATCAAGTCAGAGGCGAGGTCCGAACCGCCCGGCGAGTCCACGTGGAGGATCACCGCTCCCAGCTGCCGGTCCTGCGTGGCGGCGCGGAGCTGCTGGACCAGGGTGTCGGAGCCGGCCTGTTCCGTGGGCGCGGGCAGGGGTACGGGTAATGGGAGCGGGGGACGGCGGCTGGAGCCAGGGACGATAAGCCCCTCTAGGGAGATGACGCCGATGGCTTGACGGCTGCGCCAGCGTCGGGGACGGAGCAGCCGCCTTTGAGCTTGGTCCCATGGGACCAGGACAGCCGCTTCCTGCGGTGTACCCAGGTAGGCGGGCAATTCGTCTTCGTAGCAGATCATGTCGAGGAGTTCGGCAGCGCAGGCCTGTTCGGCGGTCAGGGGCGCCGAATCCAGCAGTTCTTGGACGCGCCTCGGCGTCAATCCGCGTCCCTCAGAGATAGCGCCCACGATCTCGTCGTACAAAGAATCGAGGAGTGATTCCAGCATCTTGCGATGAGGTTCCGTCATCTCGGCGCGCCGGAACGTGTCGGGCGAGACCTTGTATTCGGCGATGGCCTCAAAGTCGGCCTCAATGCCCACCAGAGCGAGTGTGTCTTTCAAAAAGAGGGCCTCGGACCAGAGGCCAGCTGCCCGGAAGTGGACGCTTTCCGGGGCCGCGATCTCGTCGCAGGCTGAGGCCAGGTAGTAGGACCACATGCTCAGGTCATGGAGATAGGCCACGGCCCGTTTGCCTGATTCGCGGAAACGGAGGATGGCCTGTCGCAGGCTGCCCAAGGTCGCCGGGCCGGCCGAGAGGCCGGAGATGATGAGTACGATACCCTTGACGCGGGGATCGCCGACGATGCGTTCCAGAGTGTTTGTGAAGGATTCGACGCTGGGAGGCGGTGGCGGCCAGGGTAGCAACGATAGTGGAAAACGGCGTTCAGGTTGCAGAGTGCGCTCAGGGTAGGCGCCGGTGATACGCAGGACGACATAATCCATGCGCAGGCGCCGGATTAAGCGCAGGCGGTTGGTCAGTGCTCGGTATCCGTTTCGGAACAGATCTGAGATCAGGATGCGTTTGCTCATGGCGCCTCCGTCCATCATCCAGGGCAGCGGATTAGGGTGAAGGACCCCACGAGATCCGCTCCTCCACCCAGCCGTGGATCTCGTGCGGGGCGGCGTCCCGAACCTGCCCGTCCAGTGGGCCGTTGATGTCAAACAAGCGCCGCTGTTCGCTGCCGTCAGGACGCATGACCCAGATCGCCCAGCGCCCTGTCCGGTTGGAGACAAAGGCCAGATATTGGCCGCCTTTGCCGCCTTTGGGCGCCGGCGACCAAGTGGGCAGGCCATCGCTGGCCGGATTCTGGGTTAGCCGTCGCAGTCCGCTGCCGTCAAGATTCACGACATAGACTTCCCAATTGCCGTCGCGCTGCGACATAAAGGTCACACGTTGGCCGTCGGGGGATGCCTCCGGATTGGTCTCTGTGCTGCCAGCGACCACCTGGCGCGGATTTGTGCCGTCGGCGTGCATGACGAGGATGCCACACTCATCTCGCCAACATCCGCTGTACAGGATGCGCCCGTCGGGTAGCCAGGAGGGTGATAAGCCCAGCACACCGCTTCCTTCGCGGCGGATGGGACGGGTCTGGGTGCCGTGTGTGCGGTACAGTCGCGGCTGGCGGTCGGCTTCCTGCCGCGAATGATAGACGTACATTTTGCCCTCAAAACCCACGCTCGGGCGGGCAGCTTCGATCCGGTCGGTGATGCGCCAAATGCGCTGTTCGGCCAGGATGTGGAGCACCAACCCCTTTTCGTCGGGCTTCCACGAGTGGACAACGATCTGATCGCCGCTGGGCAGGAAATCGGGCTGACTGGCTTCAGCGACGATGCCCCGGCAGTTCGAGCCATCTACACGGCAGACATAGACGTCGTAGGTCTGGCGCGCCGAGTCAAAGCGGGGGAAGGCGATCTGGCCCGCGAGTCCGATGTCCGTGGTCGAGGGTCGGGTTGTGTCTGTCGGCGCGCGGGGGGGCGTCGTGGGGGTGGATGTAGCGGTGGGTGTGGATATCGACGTGGCGGTGGGTGTGACGGTCGCGGTCGTGGTGCGGGGGGAGCTTGACGGCGTATGACTGGGCGCGGCTGAGAACGTGGCCTGCCGCGTTGGGCTCAGCCGTGGTGTAGCTGTGTGTGTGGAGGTCGAGGAGGTAATGGCCGCTGAGGGCTGCTGGTTGTAGCGGACAAAGTAGAGGGCTGTGATCAGCGCCAGGATGAATATAGGGACCAAGGCCCATAGCCAAGTGCGACGCGGCAACCCGCGCGGCGGTACTGGTTTGCTTGGCTGTGGCGGTTCCGCCTGCGCTGGGTCGTACTCCAGGTTGGGCGTTTCAATCTGTGTGGGATAATCGGAAGCCGCGGCCCGTTCCTCTGTCAGTAGCTTTTGCTGCATCTCTGCCTGTGCACGCAAGTCGTCTATGTTTCGGTAGCCGGGGTCAATGTTCGAGATTTCATCTAGCGCGGTCAGGGCTTCGCCCCATTGTTCAAGCTGAAGCAAGCGTTGGACGGCTTGGTAGAGGGCTGCAAGGCGAATTTGCTGGCCCGCTTCTCTCAGCTGCTCCGCCACGCCCTGATATTCTTGGTCGGTTCTTGAGATCTGGTTGAGCAGGTTCACAGCTTTCTGCCAGGCTTCAGCCTCAATTGCCTCTTGTGCGCGCTGATAGAGGTCATCCAGCGAGGGGGCTCCTCTAGCCAGGGCGTCGGCTGGCTCCTCCGTAGGCAAGTCGCCTCCTGTCAGGATGATCTCGATGGCCTTTACCATTTCGACGGGGGTCTGAAAGCGGTCTTGGGGCTGCTTGGCCATCGTCTTTTCGACCAGGCGAATGACCGCAGCTGGCAGGTCGGGATGGCTTTCTTCCAGCAACGGAAATGGAGACGAGATGTGCTGATTCACGATGGCCCAAGGAGCATTGCCCTCAAATGGCAGTTCGCCGGTGAGCATGCGGTACAGCACGACGCCCAGAGAGTAGATATCGGCGCGGATGTCCACTGTCTCGCCCATGGCTTGCTCGGGCGCAGCATAGTGGGGCGATCCCACAAAGCCTGCGAGCGTCAGTTCGGGCGAAGTCTGTGCTCGGGCGATGCCAAAATCTAGCACACAGATCGTGCCGTCGGCCCTGAGCATGATGTTGCCGGGTTTGATGTCGCGGTGAACCACGCCGTGTTTGTGGGCGTGACCCAGCGCCAGAGCGACCTGGCGGCCGATGTCCAACGCTCTTTGCCAGGGCAGAGGCCCTCGCTCATTCAGCTCCTGGCCCAGGTCTTGCCCCCGCACGTATTCCATGACCAGGTAGTGGGTGTCGCGGTCTGAGCCATAGTCCAGGACGCAGACGATCTGGCGGCTGGCGGCACATTCGGACAACTTCATGGCCAGCCTGGCTTCCTGCATAAAGCGCTGGAGGAAGCTGATATCCTGGCTGTGGCGGGGATAGAGGATTTTGACGGCGACTTGCTGATCCTCGC
>JASFTJ010000052.1:0-9093 GCA_050053615.1 Anaerolineae bacterium
AGTTTTTGTCTAGGTAGCAGCGTAAAGTCATGGTCTGTGAACAGAGGTGAACCCCAGTTTTCGACGTCACATCGTTTTTCCAGCCCTTCGACGAAGGTAAAACTATGAGAAGGAGGGAGGGCTGAGGTTTTCCACGATGGGTTCCATCGCCACGTCTACCCGAGGGTGTGGAATCTCTACCTGCATCAGCAGGCCGCCGCTGGCCTGGTTCTGTAGCCGAAGGCGTCCTCCCAGCAGCGCCACCCGTTCGCTGATGCCGAGCAAGCCGTAGTGACCTTCAGCCGAAAGCGCCGCGAGGTCAAAGCTTTCGATCAAGCCTCCTCCGTTGTCAGCAATGGCTCCGCTGAAAAAGGGTCTTTTCAGCGGGAGAAAGGGGATACATGTTGTGCGTGCGCTTTGCGCACACGCAACATACGGTACTCGTTTTCTTTCGACTGCCCTGAAAAAAGGGCCATCACTTCAAGGGACTGCCCTTGCAGAGGGAGACTTTTCCCCGCTGAAGCGACGTTTTCAGCAGGGTCAAAAGATCAATCACACGAAACAGAAAGACTACTCAGACTCGAAGCTATCGAACGGTCCAGAAACGCTAGACGCTTCGTTACTAGTATAGCGAAAATCTGGCGGCTTTTGTACTCCTCTTCCCCTGATCTGGCTATCGGGTTTTCCTCATTCTCGTTGGGGGATTTCCCCCTATCCCTCGTCATAACCGGGTTGGCAACAGGTCGCAGGAGTGGTATAATATCGATATGAGTAAGGTACGCCTTCTGCAGGCGGACGACCACGCTGTCGTGCGGGCTGGCATCCGCAATGCACTCAAGGGATTGACCGACGTGGAGATCGTCGGTGAGGTAGGCGATGGTTCAGCGCTTCTAGCTGCCCTGGCCGAGATGGAGCCTGACTGCTTGCTGCTGGATGTGACCATGCCCGAGTTTGAGCCCATTTTGACTATCCGCCAGATTCGAGCGCGCTATCCGGGGATAAAGATCTTGGTGGTCAGCGCCTACGACGATGACGTGTACGTCCAGGGCTTGCTGAGCGCCGGCGTGGATGGGTATCATCTGAAGGACCAGCCGCTCAAGGATCTGCGGCTGGCCGTAGCTGCTCTGCGACGACGCTGCGTGGCGCTTTACGGAAGCTGTAGCTCCATCCTGTAAAATGACTGACTCTGACCCGCTAGCTCACAGTGCTCTTTTCGCTTCCTTGTCCAGTGACGAACGGACGGGGTTGGAACGCCAAATGGTCCGGCGATGGCACGAAAAGGATAGCTATCTCTTTTTCGAGGGCGATCCGGCCGAATGGCTGCTCTTTGTCGCCGAAGGCCGAGTCAAGATGATCAAACACTCCGAGAGCGGCCGGGAGACCATCCTGTCCACCTTCGGCCCTGGACAGATCGTGGGCGAGGTAGGCGTGCTCGTCGGCGAGGTCTATCCAGCCACGGCCCAGGCCCTGGAGCCGACGACCACCCTTAGCCTGCGCCGCGACACCTATGTGGACCTGGTGCGCTCTCACCCTGACCTGGCTTGGGCGCTGATCGCCGAACTGAGCCGCCGCCTGCTGCGCGCCCACGAGACGCTCCGCAGCATGGCCGTGGAAAAAGTCGAGCGGCGCGTGGCGCGTGTGCTGCTGCGCATGGCCAACACAGCCGGTGAGCGTCTGGAGGGCGAATTGCCGGGCGCGGTGCGCATCGCCCTGCCCCTTAGCCGGCAAGACATCGCCAGCATGGCCGGCACGGTTGTGGAGACGGCCATCCGCACGATGAGCAAGTTTCAGAAGCAGGGTTGGATCGAGACCCGCGAGGGGCACATTATCCTTCTGAAGCCCCACGCACTGGTCGCCATCGCCGAAGAGTTGTAAAAGCGGACGCTCACGACTCAGTGATGGCCTGGTTCAAATCACGCAGGAGGGGTTCGATTGTTATCGCGTACTCGCGGGCTGTGTCAGAGATGCTGTGGAATGGAGAGATGTAGCAACCAGCGCACTGCAATCCGTGGCGGGCGAAAACAATGATGGTCTGGGGATGGCGTCTGATGACATCCTGCACCAGACACTCGGCTGTGACCTGGTCCCATTCTTGTCTATTGCTCATCAAACTCCCCCTTCCTAATTCGGCGCTTGATCCCGTGCTGAGGATAACACAGCATACACGACAGCGGTATGATTTTGATCATACCTGACATATGGTCTACTCGCCATTTGACAGAACTTGGAATCGGGTAGTACAATGCTGCCTGTCATGAGCTTTCAAGCAGCATTGACCCTTATTATCTTGATAGCCACCCTGCTGGTCCTGGCCACGCAGTTCTTGCGCTCAGACCTAACAGCGCTGCTTGTCACACTATCGTTGATCCTCAGTGGCGTTCTTGATCCGGGCGAAGCCTTCAGCTCCTTTGGCAAACCCGTGATCATCATTGTGCCTAGCATCTACGTCCTGGGCACCGCGCTCTATGAAACTGGGGTGGCCACCATGATTGCCAATAGGCTCGTGCGGTTTAGCAACCGGGGCGTGGCCATTCTCATGGCGGTGATCATGCTCATAGCGGGGCTTCTTAGCTCGGTGTTGAGCAGCATGCTGGTCGTGACCGTCCTTCTGCCAGCTGTGCTGCGGATCGCCCGTCGGGCCCGCCTGGCTCCTTCTCAATTGCTTCTGCCGCTGACCTCAAGCGCCGCCATGGGCAACCTGCTGACCTTGATCGGGACGATTTCGACGTTGATCGTGAGCGATCTGCTGGTGGTCAGCGGCCACAAGCCGCTTGGCTTTTGTAGCGTGATGCCCTATGGCCTGCTTTCGCTGTTGCTGGCGATCCTGTGGTTTGTATTGGGCGGGCGCAGGCTCCTGAGCCAGGAGGTGCCTGCCGAACCGCAACGGCCGTCGCTTGACGAAGTGGAACAAGCTTACCGCTTGGAAAAGCAGCTCTATCGCCTACGCATCCGCTCCGGCTCCGACCTGATCAGCAAACGCCTCGACGAATGCGAGCTGGGTACAACCTTTCACCTGAACGTGGTTGCGATACGGCCGGGGCGCCGCAACATGCGGCCCGCCAGCCCTGACTGGATCTTGAATCACAATGACGTCCTGATCGTGGAAGGCGCCCGAAGCGACGCGCTTCAAGCTGCTGCTCGCTGCCATCTGGAGCCAAAAGGACCCATGCCCCTGGACGAATTCAGCCTGATTGAGCAGGAAACCCTGCGTTTGGCTGAACTAATGGTCCCCTTTCGTTCGCAACTGGCGGGCAAGACCTTGCAGGGCATCCGTTTTCGCGAGCGCTTTGGCCTGAACGTCTTGGCCGTGCATCGTCAGGATCGGGCCATTCGGGAAGACCTACCCACCCTCACCCTTGTTGCTGGCGACACTTTGCTGGTCCAGGGCCCTGTCGCGCACCTGCGTGAGATCGGACAGAATCTGAACCTGATCCTGGTCACCCAGCTGGGTCCTGAACCAGGTGATCTGATCACCGGTAAGGCCAAGCTAACCCTCGGCATTTTGGGCGCGATGCTGATCTGTGTGGTCACGGGACTGCTGCCCCTGGATACGGCTAGCTTGGCCGCGGCCGTGTCCCTGATTTTGACCGGCTGTGTGAGCCTCAACCGCGCCTATCAGAGCATTGACGGCAGCGTCATTGTGCTGGTGGGAGGCATGTTTCCCCTGGCCATGGCTTTGGAACAGACCGGCCTGGCCGAGCTGATCGCCAGCTACCTGGTTCGGATGGGTCAGGGAGTCGGACCGCTGGGCGCTCTGCTGCCCCTTTACCTCTTTACATGCCTCATCACGCAGATCATTCCCAACTCGGTCGCCGCAGCCTTGATGACGCCGATTTCGATCAACCTTGCCGTGGCCCAAGGCTCGCCGGTGCAACCCTTCGCTATCGCCATCGCGGTTGCTGTAACCACATCCTACCTGACCCCGCTGACCAACACCGACAATCTCTTGATTCGCGGGCCGGGCCGGTACACGACACGAGACTACCTGATCCAGGGTCTACCCTTACTCTTGCTGCAAAGTGCTGGGCTGGTGCTGTTGCTGCTGATCCTGTAAAATCTCGATGCGAAGAGGAGTGAGAATGACAAAGACAGCGCGAGAGCCCTTCGAAGGTATCGTGACCTTGCCTGGATTCCCGCTTGTCCTGGTGACGGTGGATCGCAACATCATGACCGCTGCGGCCTTTAGCTTTTACTCGTTCAGCCCGCCGTGCATTATGGTCGGCATCCGTCCTGAGAACCTGACCTTCGAGCTGATCTCAGAACAGGGCGAGTTCGGCGTCAATATCCCCACGGCAGCGCATCTGGAGGCAGTACGCATCTGCGGTTCCGTGTCCGGAAGGGAAGCAGAAAAGTTCGAAAAGGCAGGGTTGACCCCACAGCGGGGAAGCGTGATAGACAGCTTTCTCATTGCTGAATGCCCCGTGAACATCGAATGCCGGGTGGTCCATCAAGTACAGTTCGGAGGGACGCACACCTGGTTTGTCGGCGAGATCGTGGCGGCGCACGTGGACGGAGGCTATTCGCGCGACCAGGCGCTCACGTACTGGATGCAGGAGTATCGCAGCGTGGGCCAGATTCTGTGCAAAGTCGAACGAAAGTAGACCTTTGTGCGTTGACTGGATGCAGGACACGCACTGCAAGATGAGAGTTCCAGAGATCCCTCGCGGCGTGCGGATGCTGACCCTGATCTGGCAGGCAGCCTGTCTCCCTTCTCGGATCGGGACTGACCGAGTTTGCGCTAGCTGCGTGGGTCTTCTGACGCATCAGATCCACCGCCCAGATTCATTGCGTTGCTCCAAATCTTTCTGTCACCGCTAGCCGGGAGGCTGGTGGACCGCTCGATCCTGGGCAGCACCGAGTCATGGAATGCGTTCCTGCAAGATTCGCAGTGACGGGGCATACAGTCTCGCCGCGATCTGCATAGTACGATGGATCGGACCCGTGAACAGGAGGTTCCCGTGCGACAAAGTTTTCTCTTGGTGATTTTGTTGATTATAGCGCTGGGGGCATGTAACGGCGATGGCAGCCAAGTCGAGACTGCTGCACCGGTCGCTGTCGCCTCTGCGCGGCCCAGCGATACAGCCACGGCGCCCGCCGTCCCGCCGAGTCCTACGCCAACGCAGATCCCGCCCACCGCCAGGGCAACGTCCCTGCCTCCGACCGCTACATTCACCGTCCCGCTACCGAGCGACACACCGACTCCTTTGCGGCCAACGGAGACGCCGACACCGGCGCCTCTCACCCCCACACCTACGCCTACCGAAACGCCCAAGCCCACCGCCACCACCCCCTCCATCGTTGATCCGGCGACGATCCGCGTCGATCTGCAAAAGATTGTTGGCGGCTTGCAGACACCGGTAGGTGTTGCCAATGCGGGCGATGGCAGTGGGCGACTGTTCGTTTTGGAAAAGGTGGGGCGCGTCCGCGTGGTGCACAACGGTGTGCTTTTTCCCGCTCCGTTCCTCGAGGTCACCGACAGGGTAGGCTCATCCCAAAATGAGCAAGGTCTCTTGGGGCTGGTCTTCCATCCGGACTACCTTGACAACGGCCTGTTCTTTGTCAACTATACGGACCGTCAGGGCGATACCGTCATCTCTCGCTTTTCGGTCAGCGCCAATCCAACTCAAGCCGATCCTGGTAGCGAAGATGTGTTGTTGACAATCGACCAACCGGCAGGCAACCACAATGGCGGTCACCTCGCCTTTGGCCCCGACGGTTATCTTTATGTCGGCACTGGGGATGGCGGCGCATCTGGGGACGCGTTCGGCAATGGGCAGAACGGAGCGACGTTGCTGGGCGCCATGCTGCGCCTGGATGTGGACCGCGGCCAGCCGTACGCCATCCCGCCCGATAATCCCTTCATCGCCAATCCCAACGTACGCAATGAGATCTGGGCCATCGGCTTGCGTAACCCGTGGCGTTATGCGTTTGACCGCCTGACCGGCGACCTCTACATCGCCGATGTGGGCCAGAATATGTACGAAGAGATCAACTTTCAGCCGTCAGGCAGCGCCGGTGGGCAGAATTATGGCTGGCCCATCATGGAGGGGTTGCACTGCTTCCCCGCTGATCAGCCCTGCGACCGGGCGGGTCTGACCCTGCCGGTGCGGGAATACGACCACACGCAGGGCTGCTCGGTGACGGGCGGTTCCGTCTACCGCGGTCGGGAATTCCCGCTCCTGAGCGGCATCTATGTCTTTGGCGACTATTGCAGTGGTCGTATCTGGGGATTGGCTTTCACAGGGGGCGGCGAATGGCGGGTGGCGCGCCTGGCCCAGGCGGACATGCGCATCAGCGCTTTCGGCGAGGACGAAGCGGGCGAACTGTATCTGCTGGACATGGGCCGCGGTGAGTTACACAAGATCATCGCTCGGTCCAGATAGGCCAACGCTGGCGCGTTGCATGATACTTGGCCTGAAGCGTAGCTTGTGCTCGTTTTCTGACGCTGGCTGTCAGATAGATGACGTATGCTTGTCATGAAGATGACCTTTGACCGTCAAGTCAGATTCTTGTCTTGTGGTACAATGGTCCCAAATAAGGGCCAGGCATCTGGACGTGCCTGGCATCCTTGTTGATGCATTCAGGCTCCAAGGAGGTGCAACGGTGCCAAAGTGGACGACCACGATTCTCATCCTATTCCTGGTGCTAGTCACACTGACTGGCTGTGATAGCGATAGCTCCACAACCGGTTCGCAGGCAGCGTCCACGGCTCTGCCGGCTGCGGGTTTCGAAAACATCGTCTCTGCTACCGGAGAGGTGCGCCCAGCTCGGCGGGCTAACCTCAGCTTCCCGATCGCGGGCACGGTCAAAGCTGTTCTCGTGGAGGAAGGCCAAGAGGTAGAGGCCGGGCAACTGCTGGTCGAACTGGATGCGGCCCAGCTGGCGCGGGCTGTGGCCGAGGCCGAGGTTGCCCTGAGCGCTGCTGAGGCAAATCTGGCTCGGGTCAAGGCTGGTGCTCATCCCCAGGACATCGCTTCTGCAGAGCAGGCCGTGGTCGCCGCCCAAGCCAACGTGACCGTTGCCCAGGCGCAGGTCAAAGCTGCTGAGGCGGCGTTGGGACAAGCACAGGCAGGGGTATCCATTGCCAAAGCTCAGGTAGCCATCGCCCAAGCAGGCGTCAAGGTGGCTCAGGCCGAGCTGAGACGCGCCCAAGCTGGCGCCGGTCAGGAAGAGATCGCGGCTGCCAGGGCTGCGCTGGACAAGGCCCGGGCTGCGGTTCGGCTGGCGCAAGCCGAGTACGACCAGACGAACAAAGCCTCCAATACGCCCGAGGCCCTTGCTCTGGAACAAGCGACTCTTGACCTGGAGATGGCCCAGGCCGAGTACGATCGCCTGGTCGCAGGTCCACGCTCGTCTGACCTGGGGCCGCTTCGGGCCAGTGTGGAGGCGGCCCAGACCCAGGTGACATTGGCCCAGGTCCAGGTGGCCCAGTCTGAGAACCAAGTGGCTGAGGCCGAGGCCGCACTGGCCCAAGCGCAAGCTGGCCTCGAAGCCTCTCAGGCCCAGGTCCCTCAGGCCCAAGCAAAGGTGGATCGTCTCAAAGCCGGTCCCACCCCCGAGGAAATCGCGGTGACCGAGGCGGCCGTGGCTCAAGCGGGTGAAGCCTTGACCACGGCCCAGGCCATGCGCGACCAAGCCAAGCTGGTCGCGCCATTCGACGGCACTGTGGGCCTGGTCCATATTCGCCTGGGCGAGGAGGTAGCGCCGAACCAAGCGGTGCTGGTCTTGGGTGACCTGATGACCTTGCAGGTCGAAACCACTGACCTGGACGAAATTGATGTGGCCCGTGTCCAGCCAGGTCAGCACGTTGACCTCACCTTTGACGCCCTGCCCGAACAGGTGCTGACCGGCCGTGTCGTCCGCATCGCGCCCATGTCCACGCCAGGCCAGGCGTCCACCACCTACACTGTCATCGTCGAGTTTGAGGCGATCGACCCGGCCCTGCGCTGGGGCATGACCGCTTTTGTTGACATCTCGGTAGAGTAGCACAAGGAGGTACAAATGACAAAAGATCTAGCGATCAGGATGCAGAAGCTGACCAAATCCTATGGCAAGGTTCAGGCGCTGCGGGGTCTGGATCTGGAGGTGCAGCGCGGCGAGATCTTTGGCTTTCTCGGTCCCAACGGAGCGGGCAAGACGACAACCATCCGCTGCCTGCTGGACCTGATCCGGCCCCAGGGCGGGACTGTGCGCGTGCTGGGGCTAAATCCACAAGCCGATCCCGTGGCCGTGCAGAGACGCACCGGCTATCTGCCCGGCGAACTGAAACTGAATCCCAACATGACGGTCGAGGGCGCGCTGCGCTATTTCAACGCCCTGCGTGGAAACAAGGTGGATTGGGACTTTGTGCGCCAGCTCGCCGAGCGCCTCGATCTCGCTCTCAAACCCGCTATCAAGAACCTCTCGCACGGCAACAAACAGAAGGTCGGCGTGGTGCAGGCCCTGATGCACCGGCCAGAACTGCTCCTGCTGGATGAGCCCACGCTTGGCCTGGATCCACTGATGCAGCATGAAGTGCTGCGCCTGATCGTTGAGGCAAAGGCGAACGGCGCCACTGTCTTTTTTTCTTCCCACATCATGAGTGAGGTAGAGGCAGTGGCGGATCGGGTGGCCATCATCCGCCAAGGCGTAGTGGTGGAAGTGGCCGAGCCTGATACCCTGATTAACCGCGCCCTGTACCGGGCCCATGTCCGCTTCAAGCAGCCAGTGAATATCGGCCCACTGGCGAACGTGCCCGGCGTGACGGTGCTATCGCAGGACGATGGCACGAGCGTGCTGTTACAAGTGGAAGGGGAAATGGACGGCCTCATCAAGGCGCTGGCTGCCTTCCCGGTGAGCGCCTTCGAGACTGAACGGCCCTCGCTGGAGGAGATTTTCCTGGCCTACTACAAAGATGATCGGAAGGAGGCGTAAAATGGTGACGATTTTCCGCTATACACTGCGTCGTTCCCGGGGCCAGATCCTCGGTTGGGGCATTGCCCTCGCCCTGTTGGGCGTGCTGCTCGTTTCGATGTACGATTCGTTCGCCGGGGAGCTGGAGCAGTTTGAAGAACTGTTAACGCTCTATCCGCCCGAGGTCATGGCCTTTGTTGGCGACATTACGACCATGACCAC
>JASFTJ010000053.1:0-9090 GCA_050053615.1 Anaerolineae bacterium
AAGAGAACTCTAGATTCAGGAGGAACATACCGTGTTTATCGCCAAGGACTATGACTTGGAATTGGAGGCGCCTGCTTGTGAGCCAGGCGCCGAGTATTGGAATGCTACGGCCCGCTTCAAAGATGACCTCAGCGGGGTGTTCCCCTACCTCAATGCTCAATGGAAGGACGTCATCTACAACCCCAAGGCCCGGCAGATCACCTTCCGATCTGAAGAGCACGCCGTGGCCCTCAAGCCCCACCAGATTACCATCAGCAACCTGCCCGATCGCGACACGGCGACCATGGAACTGGAAAAGGTCCTCGCCGAAATCAACCGCATCTGGATGGACCGCGAGAACTTGACGCCTCTGCATACCCCACGCAAACGGTTGGTGGCGATGGATGTCTACCAGCTACTGCCCCAGACCAATTGCCGGTTATGCGGCGCGCCTTCTTGTTTTGCCTTTGCAACCAAGATTACCATCAGAGAGGCGGACGTTGAGGCCTGCACCCCCCTGTTCGATGAGCAGCACTATGCCGAAAAGCGCCAAGCTCTGCTGGAGATGCTGGCCGAGTCATTGTAAGAGTTGTGACGGTTCGCAGGGCGCGCTTTTCTCATCAACGCAAGATCACACCCGCGATCGTCACAAAGGATAGCCCATGTGAGTCGGCAGGGCACTGAGCATAACCGACCGGTTCGCCACTAGCATCCCCCAACAACCGCAAGGTCAAGTAGATGGGCGGCAGCCCGCACACGTTCCGCCGGTCGTCCTCGGCCTTCAACTGTTCAAAGAACGCCGTCGCATCCCCGGCAGAAATCGTCTCCAGCAGTCGCTCGTCGTGATTGCGCAACTGCGCTTTCGCAATGAAATCCAATCCATGCGGATCCCCAAACGCGGGACCAACGTGCGCCAGATCCGCCGCCGCAACGATCAGGGTCCGCCGAGAGGCCATGACCGGGCGCAGCGCGCTGAGCAAGGCCACAAAGGGCTCATACCTGGTCGGCTCGCCTTCCCCGGCGACGAAACCCCCAAAGCTGCCACACAGGATCGGCACCAAGGGCACCGGCTCGCCGTCCCGAACAAAGTGCAGCCACACCGCCGCCAGCTCGATGGAGTGTTCGCCCCGATGGTGCAACTCCTCGGAGAAAGCTGCTTCCCCGCCTACAGCTTCCTCCAGCGCCCGGACGACCTCGTTGTCGGTGGGCAGCACCCCCCAGGGCGTCGCATAGGACTGATAGGTGAGAGTCACCGTGCCGTCGCTGCCCTGATGGTCAGTGCCCAAGATGATAACCAATTCCGCTTCGCGGGCAGCCTCGGCTGCCGCGCGCCACACCCCTGCATAGACCGACCCGCCGCGCTGATAGTCAATGTGGGGGCTGATCACGCCCCGAATTGGGCGCGAATCGAGCGAGGGTTCGGCAGGCGGCAAGGCATCCACGTACTCTTGCAATTGATCTGTGGCCTGGTCGGACCGAGGCGCAAAACTGGCGCCGCCCATTGTCAGCGGGCGAAAGGGCGCTTCACGAAACGTATGCAAGGCCTTTGCCTTGGCTTGTGAAAAGCGCTCATTCTGCAGCAGGTACGCCGAGTCCAGATCTTTCAGGAGCTTGTCCAGGAGACCAGGCGCCAGTCGCACCTGCGCCCGGACTTGCAGCGCCGCTTCTAATGCCGACTCGTCGCGGGTGCCGTCCATGAGCGCCAACAGCGGGACTAGTGGCCGGGGAATGGCAATCTGCGCATCGCTGAGCCTCAGTGGATCGCGAAGCAACAGCATTGGCTGGTCTTGATGTTGAATCGGATGGATTTCGATCTCTCGCAGTTTGGGTTTCATAGGCATACCAAAAGAAACTTGTCTCGTGCTCTACAACTCTTGCCGACTGGCCCAGTCCCAACGGACCACACCAAAACGCACGCTAACAGCATTTTCCATGCTTTCAAGCGGCGTGCGGACGGTGATGGTGCTCCCATCCAGCCGGCCCGTCTCCTCCACGGCTCCCAGCCCCAAGGCGAATCCCTCAGCATCCTGGAAGGCCAGGAGCGCGCCGACCGTCAGTCGTTCCAGATCATAGACAGGCATCTGACGTAGATTCACCAGCCGGGGCTGGGCTTCTTTGAAATAACGGGCCAGGCGCTCCCGCCGCCGGACAATGCGCGCCTCACGGGACCGCTCGACCACATGCGGCGAGACCCGCAGTTCCACACTCCGGACCCGTCCATCGCGGCGCAACGGCCACAGAATCGGCTCCAATTCGCGCCTTCGCTGCAGGCCAATCACCACACTCGGCGCCAGCAACTCGATCTTCCACTGCTTGAGCGCCTTGCCCCCCTGCGCCCGATCCACCAACCCGGTGGTATCCACCACAACCGCTTCGGCGCCCAAGGCCAGGGCCCTCTGGCGGAGCCGATAGGCGCCGATCACCGTAGGCAGCATGTGACCTCTGGGCGTCGTCGACCCCACAAAATAGGATGCCCGTCGGCCTCGCGGGGGAAACCCATCGTCGTCCGGTTCGGCGGCCAGCGCCAGGTTGAGGGTTGTGGGCAGGCCCAGGGTGCTCTGCCCGACGTCGGCATCCAGGTACGCAGCGCAGACCCCTCCGCGGCACATCTCCTGAAACAGATAGCGAGCCAACGTCGACTTGCCCGTATCGGAAGCACCGATCACTATCACGGTGCCACAAAGGTCCTCGACATCGAGGCGTCCCCACTCAGATGAAATATGTATGTCAGTCACAATGGATAGTGCCACACACCTATTCGCCCTTGATCGGCCGAGCGGCTAAAGTATAACACAACTGGAAGCCAAGGACAAACCATGCCGCTCTTGCCCTCCAAGCAGCAGCGTGGCACAGGCTTGCAGTCCTCACAGGTCATGTTATAATGGCTCCACCATGACCCGTCAACCAATGGCATTGGCCAACTGGAAGATGGAAATGTCCATCACCGACAGTCTGACCTACCTACGGGAGTTCCACCCACCGCAGCAAGTGCAAGTGGTCCTGTGCCCTCCGTACACTGCTCTGTATCCCATGGCTCAGGCTCTGGGCGACCGTCCCCTCGAACTGGGCGTGCAGAACATATCCGCTGCAGTGAACGGAGCACACACCGGAGAGATCTCGGCCCGACTGGCAGCCGACGCTGGCGCGCGCTGGGTGCTGCTGGGGCACTGGGAGCTGCGGCGCCACCTGGGCGAGACTGATGAGATAATCAATCAAAAGATCCATCGTGCACTCGAGGCGGATCTACACCCCATTGTGCTGATCGGCGAGAGCCTAGATGTCGAAACTGCCCAGGTCGTCTCGACCCTGGAGCAGCAGCAAACAAGCGTCCTGAAAGGCTGCACTGCCGACCAAGTAAGCCGCATGGCCTTTGTCTACGAGCCAGAATGGACCATCGGTGCGACCGAGCCGGCGCCGCCCGAGCACGTCGGTCGTGGCTGTCGCAGAATCCGCCGCTGGCTGACCGACCATTTCGGCCCGGGCACAGCCCAAAGCATCCGCATCCTATACGGCGGCAGCGTGACGCCCGCCTACGCTGGGAAGCTGTTGACCCTGCCCGACGTGGATGGTCTGGGCGCCGGGCGCACGGGCCGCGACCCCGTCGCTTTCGCCGAGATCGTGTCTCTGATCGCACAGATGCGCGCCCACTGACAATGGGGTTCCACGAACTATCACGTTGTGAGACGAGAATCGAGGCCCATTCTGGAAGCCTGGAAACGTAACCTCTATGTCATTTGGGCCGCCGAACTGGCGGCGATTTCCGGTTTCGCGGTGGTGTTCCCCTTCCTGCCCTACTATGTTCAAGAGCTTGGGGTCACCGAGCTGCACGAAGTGGAGTTGTGGTCGGGCGCCTTGTTCGCTGCCCACGCCGTAACCATGACGGTCTTTGCCCCGATCTGGGGCTCACTGGCCGATCGCTACGGCCGCAAGATCATGGTCCAACGGGCTATGTTCGGCGGAGCGGTGGTCCTGACCGCCATGGGTTTTGTCCAGAATGTTCAACAACTAATCATTCTACGCGCCATTCAGGGTTCGCTCACAGGCACAGTGTCCGCCGCAACCACACTGGTCGCCAGCTCCACTCCCCGGGAGCGTTCGGGCTATGCACTAGGGTTGCTACAGATGGCCGTCTGGACTGGCGCGTCGGTTGGACCGATGCTTGGCGGGTTCGTGGCCGACACATGGGGCTACCGCGCCACCTTCTGGATCACCGGAACGCTCCTCTTTGCAGCTGGCCTGACCGTCTGGCGCTATGTACAAGAGGATTTCACGCCACCTTTGCGGAAAAAAGACGACCGCAGCGACGATTTCTGGCTGGGGCTCAAATTGGTCGTGCGCGACCGTCCGATGTTGAGCCTCTACTCCGTTCGCTTGACAGTGCGCATGGCCACCCGCCTGATGGGACCAGTCTTGCCCCTCTTTATCCAGAGTCTCGTGCCAGCCACCACCCGCATTGCATCGCTCACGGGCCTGATCTCCGGCGCGCGAGCGGCAACCGGAGCGGTCGGCGCGGTGACTCTGGGCCGGGTTAGCGACCGCATCGGCTACCGGCGCGTGTTGCTGATCTGCGCTACCGGAGTTGCGGTGCTTTACCTCCCGCAGTTCTTTGTCACGACTCCCTGGCAGCTTCTTGTGCTGCAAGGGGGCGTGGGCCTGGTCATGAGCGGGGTACTGGCCTCCATCAGCGCCCTGCTGGCAAACTTGGCTCCGGAGGGGCGTCAGGGCGCTGTGTACGGGGTGGATGCCAGTGTGGTCTCGACGGCCAACGCCATCGGCCCGATGCTGGGGGCCGGTGTGGCCGCCACGCTAGGACTGCGCATGCCATTCCTGTTGGCAGCGGGGGCCTTTGGCCTGGCGACCGGGCTGGCATGGGTCCTAGTGCCCAGGGCCGGAGAAGCCTCCGGCAGCGGCGCAGCCGATTCCAGCGACTAGGTGCCGCCCGTTCCCCTATCTCTTGGCATCCTCTTTTTCCCAAGTTCCCAGCCGAGCTAGTCCCCCCGCCGGGTGTTGCCGAACTGTATGCAATCGCCCGAGGCTACCCACTCCCTGTGCCTGGCCGCACGGGACAGGCCGGCATCCCAGGGAAGCGTAGCAGGACAGGCCGCTTCGCTCCGGGATGCTCCGCAAAAGCCGTCGGGCTCAGGGGGCAAAGCGCCCTGCGTGCGCTGGATCTCAGGTTGGGGCTTTAGCGCCAGGCAGTTCGACGGTAGCTTAACAACACCTAAGGGAGTCGTCCAAAAATAACTTTGTACTTTTGCTTGTATCACGAGAGCAAAGTTGTTAATGGCCAGTTACTAAGCGGGGGACCATTCCAGCCGAATACTGCCAAAATCACCCGGAACGACCACGTCGGCCAGCTCCTTGTGTTGAGAGATGATCTGATGCTCGCGCTCCAATACGTGCTGGACGAACGGCTCCCACCGGTCCCTGGCACGGCGCTTGCGTGCTTCCAGCGTCTGGTGATAGTTGCGGTCGATGAACACACGAAAGTCTGCGAACTTTAGCAGTGAAGTGTAGGTGCCCTCCGCGATGAGCACTGCTAGATCTCTCACGTCCATCTCCACGGCAGTGATGCGGTCTTTGTCGTAGACGACCAGCGGCTTGTAGATGCACGTCTCCCCCCGCTTGAAGGAGCGGAGGTTGGAATCGAGGAAATCGAGTTTGACCTCGTACAGGCCAACCTGCTCCAGGTTGCGGCGGCGCATCTCGTGGTTGGTCTTGGGCGGGAAGACGAAATAGTCGTCTTGCTGAAGCACCTCGGCCTTGATTTCACGCTCGTTGAGCTGGCGATAGATCTCGTAGGCCAGCTCCGACTTGCCTGCGCCCGATTCGCCGGCCACGGTGAGGACGAACCGGTCAGTCGGCCTGATGCGATCTGCCAAGAGGTCACAAATCTCGGCGGCGCGGTTAGTGTGGTGCTGCTCAATGATGAGTTTGTCGCCAATCATGTCTTTTCGTCGGCCTCCTGGGTAAATGTTTCGGCGTCAATGGCATCATAGACCTCACGGCGGTCGATGTTATCAGGCAAGGGACCAACTGTACTGAGTTTACGCTCCACGATCTCGCGGGCAAAAAGGGCAGCGCGCTCCAGCGAGTTACCGTCGAGCAGCGCGACCAGGAAGCCGGCCCAGAAGGAATCGCCCGCACCGGTGGCATCCACCGCCTTGATGGGCCGAGCCGGGATGCGTGTGAGCTTGCCCTCCTCGGAGAGAATCACACCGTCGGCGCCCATGGTGAACACGACGATCTTGGGTCCTGTCTCGTGATACAGCTCGATGTACTCCTCCGGGTCCCGATCCCGTCCGAAGAGACGGCTGGCGTCATCTCGGGAGGGCTTGGTAATCATGGCGTAGCTCAGCATGTGGGGGATGACGTCCCTTGCCTCACGGTAATCGGGCCAAATCTGAGGGCTGTAATTCGGGTCGAGGGAGATGATCTTGCCGTGTTTCTGGGCCAGGTTGAAGGCCGTTTCGACGGCTGAACGGCAGGGCTCGCGCGACAGGGCCCACGTCGAAGCGTGGACGACTTTGGCCTGCTTGATGCATTCCTCATCGATCTCGTTGGGACTCAGTTGAAAATCGCCATTACGAAAAGCTTCGAAATCGGCAGTCCGCGCCGTGCGCGAGACAAAGATGACACTGGTGTGGACACGATGGTCCATGACCAGATAATCGGTCACAACACCAGCCCGGTTCAGTTCAGCTTTCAGAAACTGGCCCATTGCTCCGATCCCCGTTTTGGAGATGACGGAGGCCTGCCCGCCCAGCTTGGCCACATAGACGGCAATGTTGGCCGGAGAGCCACCCTGATACTTGCGGAAGGTGTAGGCGTTGCGCAGCCAGTCAGTCTCTTCGACAGAGATAAAATCCACCAGAATCTCGCCGATGGCAAGCACGTCCAGGTCACCTTTGGGAATATTGATGCTCATCCTTGCCCCTCACTCCGGGCGGAAGTACAATCCCTCTAGGTCAGAGACCGAAATATCGGTTTCTGGCCCGGGATTCGTATAGTATTCGGGGATGGACAGATCTCCAGGGTGTGCCGGGCCTTGGAGCATCCTGTTGATGACGCCCAGGTAGCCCTGAGCGGTACGCTCCCACGTGTAGCGGGTCAGTACGCGCTCCATTCCGGCCTCGTGAAAGCGCTGCCACGACTCTGTCGACCCGATGATGCGCAGCAGGCCACGGGCGATGTCACTGGGATCGACGGGGTCAACCAGCACGCCGTACTCTCGATCGCCCTGGCGCATGCTCTCCGTGGGTCCGCCGTTTCTGGTCACCACGGCCGGCAGCCCGCAAGCCATCGCTTCTAGTGGGGCCAAGCCAAAGGGCTCGTACAAGGCCGTCAGCGAAAAGGCCGAACCACGCTGCGCCAGGACGCGATAGGCGGAAGCCAACTCCTGCTGGCTATTGAGAGGGAAAGCGGTCACCAGGCCCCACAGTTCCTGATCGGTTATGTAGTTGGTGATTTCGTCCATGATGGCCTTTTCGCTGGAACTCAAAGTGCCATAGTAACGGAGCGGGGTTTCAAGGCCGCGCACAACGATTGCCAGATTGGCGGCGCTCCGCAGTTTCTGGCTGACGCCAAAGGCCCGGACCAAGCCCATGTGGTTCTTTTTTCCGTCCAGGCGGCTGGAAGCGACGACCAGTGGGAGATCCTGGCGTCCTTCGGCGATGTCGCGGGTCAAGGCGGCGTCGATGCGTTGCTGGATGGCAATGTCCTCCGGCGACGGCTTTGGGGAGAACACCGACAAGTTCACGCCCGGAGGGACAACAGCAAAACGGTCGTCATCCTCTGGGTCCACGGCGCCGCGGTAGGCAGAATGGCCGTATTGCTCCATCCGCTCCTGGCTAGTTGAGGCGATAATACGGCCGGCATGATTCATCCCCAGACGTTCGGCCATGATGCGTCGTGGGAAGTGAAAGTGGGCATGTTCCCCCACCAGTGTCTTGCGCGTGGCCCCCAGCTTGTCCATCTTTTGCGCACCCAGCGAGTGGCCCGTAAAAGTGAAGGGAACTCCCGTCTCCTTCTGTAGCAGCACGCCCGAGAGCGCCCCGTCGGCATAGTGAGCCGTAAAAGCATCAGGCAGCCCACCGTCACGCTGGTAGAAGGCGAGGATGTTGGGCACCCACCCTTTGCCAGGCTCAGGATGCCCCTCGTTGCCGAGGTAGGGCCACAGTTCCTCTTTGGGCAAAAAGCGCTCGGGGCCACAGGGCAGGCGTACGATGCGCACGTTCTCCACGCCACGATAGTGATCGAAGGGAGCGTCAAACTCGGGCCAGTCGAGGTCGGTGACCCGGCGGGTGAGGATGTCTGTCTGGTGACCCAGTTCGGCCATGGCGATAGCTACCTCTTTGACATACACAAGCTGACCGCCAAAGTCAGGGTGCTCGGTCCAGTAGCTATCGTTGGAGTCAAAGTTTCCCTGCGGGTTCAGAAATGCAATTTTCATGATCGTTCGTCACTCCCTTGGCTGTGGCGTTACTGGCACACGCGGTCGTACAGTCGTCGGTACCCCCGAATGGCCCGGTCCCAACGAAAGCGGTCCAGCATCCTGTACCCATGGTAGATCATTTTTGCGTAGGCTGTCTGGTCTGTCCGATACAGGTCAATGGCATCCTGCAACGCCCAGGCCGCACGCTGCACCATCGCGTCAAAGAGAGGCACTCCCTTCCGATCCTCAATGCGATCTCTTTTGGGATGTGAATGCCAATATGCGCAATCCACGATCTTGTGCCAACCGCCCACCTCGTCAGGCACCGACGGTTCGCGGAAGAGGAAGCCGGTGGGCTCTGTCTCCCGACCGTGGAACAGGGCTACGAGTTGCCGCCCCTGCCGGCTCAGGGCGGCGCCGGGCCAGGGGGCCACCTGCTGTACCAGTCCCCCGGTAGCCCGAGCGACAAGGGGCATCCCGGCCAGATACGCCTCATTCCCCGCGCCGAACGGCTCGTAGAGTGAGCCCATAACCATGTACGAACTCCCCTCTTTTAGAGCGGCAAAGGGCTCGGGATTGAGGCGGAAGGGAAAGACCTTAACCTCGCCTGGGCGCTCGAGGGCCAGCTTTTTGAGGAATCTCAGGCCCTCCAATCCTTCCGGACCAGGCACCGGCGT
>JASFTJ010000054.1:0-9056 GCA_050053615.1 Anaerolineae bacterium
CCACAGGAAAAACCGCTCGCCGCCGTACAGATCCAGGAAGCGTGTGACACGGGCGTTGACGTGGTCGCCTCCCCAACCGAGCGGGATGGGCGCGTCGAACAGGCGCGCGTGTCCTTCGCTGAACCGTTGGCAGGCAGTAGAGTCCTGGCGGCAGCCCAATAGCCGGCCCAGCGTCTGCGAGCGCATCGGCCCCAGATCAAAGGGCTCCTCGGGGCGGATGCTCTCAAAGCCGTCAAAGCCCTGGTCAAAGCCCAGCTCGGCGCTCAGCCAGGGACTGGTGAGATACGCCTGGGTGCGATAGCCGGCGCCTTGGAGCGCTTCGGCCAGCGTGGTACGCTGCGCGTCGAGGTGGGGTGTGCAATGGATGGCCGCCCGGCAGTCGATGCCTAATCCGCTGGGATAGAGCGAGGTGAGCAGCGAGGCCAGCGACGGCTCGCTCCATGCAGCCTGGGCATAGGCTTGCTCAAAGCGGATGCCGCGCCAGGCTAGTGCGTCGATGTTGGGGCTGATGGCCGGGTCAGAGCCATAGACGCCGAGGCGGTCCGGCCGCACCCCGCCGGCGGTGATGAGCACAATGTTGGGCTGCTCTGCCGTGGCAGCCCCGTCGGCGGTGGGGGGATTGAACAGCGGCAGATCGCGGAACTTGGCCCGGAACCCGGCGACCGCCAGCACGGCGAGGCCAGCGGCCAAAAAGCCGACCAGGACCAGGCTCCGGAACGCTTTCCGTGACACCGCTCCACCTCTCGCGACCCGGTGCAGTCCCCAGCCAACGGCCAGCCCTGCGCCAGCAGCCAGCCCCAGGATGACGACCCACTCCAGGGCGCGAGGCGCAAAACGATGCGCCCACCAAACCACCAGGGTCGCCGCGGCGAACAGCCCGGCCAAGGTCGCCGCCAGTGCGGTGCGGGAGGTGCGCCGCCGGGCCAGCCGCAGGACGACGAGGGCGACCAGGCCCGACAGACCACCTGCCAGGCCGCATAGCGCGCCATAGATGGTCGCCAGATAGGCCAGGGCGAGCAGCCGTTCGCCGAGAAACGCCCAGAGCGAACCCTGGAGCAGGAGCGGCAGCCCTTCCGACAGCGCCGCGAACAGCCCCCAGCCCAACCCGACGAGGAGTCCAGTCGAAATGCATCTCAGTCCATCACTCTTACGCACTGGCTGCTCTCCCCTCAATAGCCAATCTGGCGCAGGGCTTTCTGCATGGCTGCGTCCAGCTCCTCGGCCTGCTTGCCCGACTGGGGCAGTGAAGCCCAGGTCTCCAGGGCGCTGGCCGTCCAGGCCCGCAGCTGGTCGCGCATAGCGGTGGCCCGCCCGGGCTTGTCAGCAGCTAAATCGCGCTGCTCGCCGGGATCGGCAAATAAATCGTACAGCTCCAGGCGGTCGAGTTTGACGTTGTAGACTAGTTTGTAGTCGCCCAGGCGCAGCGCCTTGTCATCGTAGGAGGTGCGGCGGGCAGGGCATTCAGTGTAAATGGGCCGTTTGGACGGCTCGTTTCCCTGCAGGACCGGGAGTAGGCTTTGGCCACGCACCGGGTCAGGCAGCGGTGCGTCGGCCATGTCCAGCAGGGTGGGCATGATGTCCAGCAGCGGTACCGGCGTCTCGACCACCCGACCCGGCTCGGTCACCTGGGGACCGACGATGATGAGCGGCACCCAATTCAACTCCTGGTAGACGGTGTGACCGTGGCCGTACTCGCCATGCTCGCCGAATTCGTCGCCGTGGTCGGCGGTGATGACCAGCAGCGTGCGGTCGGCCAGGCCCTGGGCTTGTATCTCTTCCCATATGCCGCCCACCCAGTGGTCCACGTCCAGGATCTCGCCGTCGTAGAGGGCCAGCAACGCTTTCAGGTCGCCGTCGCGCAGGACGGTAGGGATCGTCTTGTTGGATGGTTGCCAGGCCCGCAAAAAGTCCTCCCGCTCGGGACCCACCGTGGGCGGGAGTCCGCCCAAAGCCTCTCGCGGGCGATAGGCAGCGTGGGGCTCCATGTAGTGCAGCCACAGGAAAAACTGCTCGTCACGGTGCAAGCGGATGAAGCGCCGGGCTTGGTCATTGACCCGCCCGCCCTCGTTCTCCAACAGCAGCAAGCGATCGAAGAGCAACCGGTAGCCGCCGTCAAAGAGGTCGCACAAGAACATCTCGTGACGGCAGGCCAGCCCAGCCACCACCGTCTCGGCGCGGAGACGGTCTAGACCGTAAGGGCGGAACGGTTCAGGGGCTACGTAGCCGTTGAACCCCTGGGCGTAGCCCTTGGCCGGGACCAGATGGCCGTTGGTGACATAGGCCTGGGTGCGGTAGCCAGCCACTTGCAGGGCCTCGGCCAGGGTCACTCGCATCTCGTCCACGACCCAGTTCCGCCCAGTGATCATGCCAACCTCGGTGGGATGCAGGGATGTCATGAACGAGGCAATCGAGGGCACCGTCGAGCTGGCCTGGGCGATGGCTTGCCAAAAAACGACCCCGCGCTGAGCCAGATCGTCGATGTGGGGGCTGACCGCCGGATCGTGGCCATAGAGGCCCAGCCGGTCGGCGCGGAGGGCGTCAATGGAGATGAGCACGATGCTGGGTCGCTCCGGCGTGGGCGACTGGTCGGTGATGCGGGGATTGAGCGGCGGCAGGTCGCGGAGGAACTGGTGGTACAGCGTCGCCCCCAGCAGCACGACGACGCCCGCGGCAAAGACGCCTAGAACGATACTCCGAGACCGTCTGCCGCTCCCTGGGGATTCTGCAGAGGAGGCCGCAGCGGCGAATACCAGCCAGCCCAGACCTGCCCCGACCACGAGCGCCAAGACGACGATCAGGCCCCGAGACGCATCCTGATAGCGATGGAGGAGGTAGGATGCAGTTGAGAGAGCGGCGCACAAGCCCAGGGACAGACCCATCAGGCCAGTGCGGCTCGCCTGCTGCCGGGCCAGCCGCAAGATGCCCACTGTGATCGCCCCTGCCAGCGCCAGGAAGGAGCCCAAGACCAACGCGTCAAAGACAGCGACGTAGGTCAGGGTCAGCAGGCGGCGGCCCAAGTCGGCAGCCGGATCGCCCTCCAACAGCGCGGGCAAGCCGTCCAGCAGGCCCAAGGCCAGCCCCCAGCCCAGGCCCGCGACAGTTGCAGAGATACGTGCAGACTCTGCTCCTTGGCTTCGAGTATTCATAGCTTGTCAGCAGGCCTTGAATCTAGCCCATTGAAAGGTCTTCCTGTTTCAAGTGTCATCCTCATCTCAACGAGCTCTCCAATGCGCATGCCAACCACGCCCCCGCTGACCGCACCGCTGCCCACCGCACCGAATGTTTTTGGATGGGCGGGTATCATCGCTAGGGCAGTGGCAAACGATGCTAATTTCGCCTTCCACGAAGTAGGGCATAGCCACCTCCCAGCACCAGCAGCAAAACGATGCCCCCAATAATCAGCCACCAAGTACCAAACCCGCCGCCCTTTTCGCGCCAACGCACGTCGTCAAACCAGGCCCGGCCATCGGCGATGATCTGGCCCCAGATCTGCACCGCCGCCGCGTTCGCCGGGGCGCGGACCTCGATCTCGTCCTGCACCCAGTCGGTGCTGCCCTGGTGGGCCGCGACCGTGATCGGCTCGCCCAGCGGGCCGCCCATCTCGTCCACGAACCACAGCTGGTAGGCGACCACGCCGCTGAGGATCTGGGCTTTGACATAGCCCGAGAACTCATAGTCGGTCTCGGGTTGGACGGCCACCACCTGCAACCAGGACATCCGCCCCTCGCCGCGATACTGCCCCCCTGCGCTCCGTTTGCCCTCCTTGACGACCGTCCCATCCCACAGGAATCGGGCCTCCCCCTCGGCGTTGAGGTCAGCCGGGTACCAGCTGTCCGGCAGGTCGTCGCCGTCGGCGTCCTCTTCGAACCCGCCGTTCTGCAGCGCCGCCGGCAGTGTCTCCTCCAGGTTGCGGAACGACCAGACGATCTGGGCTTGGCCCGCTGACGGACTCACTTCGATCACTCGCCGGTGGCTATTGTCGGCGATGAGCGTATTGCCGTTCTCCAGCCGGTCGGCCTCGTAGGGCAGAGCCAGGCCGGTGAAGGACCAGACCACCTGGCCGTCGGCGTCCACCTCAACGATGCGGTTGCCGCGCGAGTCGGTGATGAGCGTGTTTCCATTCTCGAGTCGGTCGGCATCGCGGGGCCAATCGAGCACACCCTCTCCGCCGTAGGACCAGACGATCTCACCAGCCATGTTGACTTCGAGGACAATGTTCTCCTCCGAGTTGGCGATCATCGTGTGGCCGTTGGCCAGGCGGTCGGCGTTGTGAGGGCGGGTGAGTTGGTCGTAGCTCCAGACGATCTGACCCGCCTCGTCCACCTCGATCACCCGGTCGTTGTTGCGATCGGTGATGAGCAGATGGCCGTTGTGCTCTGCGAGCAACTCGGCGTCGTTGGGGTAGTGCAGGTGCGAACCGTCCGACAGTGTGCCCGTGCCGTCGCCCCAATCGTCGGAGCTCCAGATGATCCGGGCTTGGCCCGCCGCGGCGTCCACGCGGAAGACTCGATCATTAGTCGTGTCGCTGACCAGCGTCGAGCCGTCGGGTAGCCGCTCGGCGCTGTGGGGGAAGGCCATCTCGCCCACGTACTGCCACACCAGCTCCCCCGCCGAACTGACCTCCAGGATGGCGGCGTCGGTGGTGGTATAGTACGCTCCCCCACCGTCGGTGACGAGGGTATTGCCGTTGGGTAAGCGCTCGATGCCCAGTGGTTTGTCCAGGATTTCGGGCGGGAAATAGTCCGCGCGCCGCTCCTGGGCCAGTCCCCTTGGACTCGTTATGAAAATCATGAATCCCAGCAGAAACAACCCTAGAACCCGCTTGCTCAAGATAACCTCCTCTGGTGGGGCAAATTGGCGATTTGCCTTACTTGTGCATAGATTCTTTCGATGGCGGCTGCCGCTTGTTCCCAAGTGTATTCTGTCTGAGCAGTTTGCCGGGCGCATTCTCCCAGGCGCTGAGCCAGGGCCGGGTCGTCCAAGAGGGCGATGATGGCCTCGGCCATGCCCTCCACATCGCCGTCCTCGACGATCCAACCGTTCTCCAAGTGACTCAGCCCCAAGGCCGATCCCGCCGAGGCGACGATGGCATTGCCCGCCGCCATATAGTTCAGCAACTTGATTGGAAAGCCCAGGCATGTCGTTCGCGGACAGACAGCCACGTCGGCCGCCGCGAGCAGGTCGCGGGCAGCCTCGAACTCGTCGACCCGGACAAAAGCCACTTTCCTGCCGAGCTCGAGGGACTGCACCTTTGCCTGCAACTCGCCCGGGCGGGCATTGGTGCCGAAGACCAGCCGCGCCGCAGGGCGGGCGTCGGCTACCAGGCGAAAGGCGTCCAGCAGCAGATCCAAATCCTGGTAGCGATCCAGGTTGCCCGAATAAAGGACCAACGGGCCTGCACCCAGCCTGGCCCTCGCCCGTGTCGCGTCGCCCGGCTCAAAGTCGATGCCCGGCGGAACCACGCTCAGCCGCTGGACGCCCCGCTGCCGAAAATAGCCCACCGCTGCTTCGTTGAGCACGATGCAGTGGTCAGCGCGGCGCGGCAGATGGGCGTCCACCCAGCGGCCCGCGACGCCGCCCGCCCAACGCCCCAGACGGCTGTCGAAATAGGTGTGCAGTTCCAGGCTCATCGCGTTGTGGATATGGTGAACGACGGCCACCCCGGTCAGCCGCCGTACGAACAGCGCGGCCAGCAACCCCTCGAAATTGTGAGCGTGGATCATGTCGGGCTGCCAACGGCGCGCGATCCGCAGCAAGTCCCACGCCAGCAACAGGTCGAGCGGCGGCTTGCGCCACGAGGGGCGCGCTTTGACCAGGTCCAGGCCTGGCAGCGCCCAGACGCGGTGGAGTGCCACACCCGGCGGCGGTTGGCCCACGCCTCGCGGATAGCTGACCAACTGCACGGCGTGCCCACGGTGATGCAACGCCGACGAGATCTGTCCAATGAGCACCTGCGAACCCTGCGGATAGGGAAATGGGCTGGCAGCCACCATCACGATCTTGAACGGTCCGGGCGTTGGCACTTGACGGTTCACGTTCGATAGCCCAGGCCCCGCAATCGGCGGTCCACCATCTCTGCCTGCTTGGCAGAATAGGGCTTTGGAGACAGCATGGATTGGGCCGCTGTTTGAGTCGAGGCTCCCTTCCCGTCGGACCGCAGCGCTTCGGTCAGCACGCGCCCATCGAGATGGGCTGGCAAGGGCACATCCAGCAAATGCAGCAACGTCGGGGCCACGTCGACGATCTGTGCATCGGCCAGGCGGACGCCAGGCCGCGCGCCCGCCCCGGCCAGGATGAACACGCCTTCGGGGCGGTGGCTGCCGTTCATACTGCCGCCCTTGGCCCCCAGGCGCTCCTCAGCGGTTAATCTGCGCAGCGGTTCGCCGGGCTGGCCGCCGCTGGGTAGGAGTGTGTGGCTGTAGCCCCGACGTGTATCGAGCGAGGCGGACGTATCCAGGGCCGGCTCGAGCACGATGTCGGGCGCAGAGTCGACCGCCGGGCCGTGGTATAATTCCTCGCGGCGCCAGGCGCGGGCGATGACTGGTTCGCCGGTGGTGGGATGGCGCCAGTTCAACAGGCGGGCCGCGATCTGGTCGCGTTGGCGCTCATAGTCGCCGGGCGCGAGGGTGCCCAGCGGCTCGCGACCGTGCACATTGAGCCAGATTCCGGGGCAGGTGTTTACCTCCTCGGAAAAGGCACAGGTGGCCGCCCAATCAATGCCGCCCAGCCGGGTCGACGATTCCAGACGTCCGACCAGGCGGCGCAGCGGCCCGCGAAAGGCCCACTCTTGAAGCGGCGCCGGCAGAGCCATCCCCAACCGTTTCAGCTTGCCGACGGCGCGGTCCACCGCGCTTTGCGGAGCAAAGCAGAGCCAACCTTGCTCTGCCAGCCAGCGGTTGAGATGGATCACCCACTCTCCTGTGCCGCCGGAGCCATGATCGGAGACGATCATGACCGTGACCTCGTCGCCGGCGCGGCCCACCAGTTCACCGACAGCGCGATCCAGCGCTCGGTAAACGGTGTGGATGGCATCGCTCAGGTCCGCCGAAGCGATGTGTCGCGGCGAAGCGGGGTCGTGGAAGGCCCAAAAGTGGTGGGCCACCGTGTCCGACTCGCCGAAATGGACGAAAAAGCAGTCCCACGCTTTGCGGTCGAGCAGGTAGGCGGCGATCTCGGTCCGGCGCCGGGCGACGTGGAGCAGCTTGCGCAGGGCCATCTCGTGCCAGCCAGGGCCGATGTGCAGCTCCTGAAAGTCAGTGATCTCGTAGGGACCGACCGCCCGGCAGATCTCGTCGTACAGCTCTGGCGGGTGGACGAAGGAACGGTCGATGCCGGTCGCCACCGGCGCGTCGAACCCGCTGATCAGAAAGCCGTTGAGCGGCTCCGGCGGGTAAGTGGCTGGCAGGCCCATCACGCCAACACGCCGCCCGGCCTTGCTCAGGAGCCGCCAGGCCGAAGGCCGCTGTCGGTAGGTGGCGTTGAGGAACTCGATCCGGTAGGCGCCTGGCACGCGCCGGGTAAAATCAAACACGCCGTGCTGACCAGGATTGACGCCGGTCATGAGGCTGGTCCAAGCGGGGAAAGTGGCCGGCGGCACCGTGGAGCGGAGCTGCCCCCAGGCGCCCTGGTCCATGAGCCGGGCCAGGTGGGGCAAATCGTCGCGCCACGGCCCGATCAGGTCAAAGGTGGCGCCGTCCAGGCCGATGATCAGCAGGCGGGCGGGCATCTCAATACCCCAGGTCGCGGAGTTTCTCCTGGAGGCTGGCATCCAGGTCGCCCACCTCACCGGCGACGGCCCGCTCCAGCGCAACGGTCACGACCTCGCGCAAGACCTGACGCAGGGCCTGTGCCTGTTCGGCCTGGGCGGCAAAGAGATTCTGCTGCTCGCGAGGATCGGCGCTCAGATCGAACAACTCTTCGGTCGGCAGGCCGCGGGGATTGTCGGCGTTGGCTAGGATCAGCTTGTGTGTTGGCGTGCGCAGGGTGTGGAGCACGTTGCCCTCGTGGTCCTCCTCGGCAAAAGCGTAGGCCGGCGGCTCGGCGTCGCCCACCAGGCTCTGGCCCATCATCGCATCCGGCGCAGGCACGCCCACCACGTCGAGGATCGTCGGCGCGATGTCCAGACTCCGGGTCAGATCGGTAACGACGCTGCCCGCCTGGGCATTGCCCGGCAGCTTGACGATAAGCGGCACAGCGATCTGCTCCTGATAGAGGGTCTGGCCGTGCCACCAGCCGCCGTGCTCCTGAAACTCTTCGCCGTGGTCAGCGGTGAGCACGATGAGAGCATCGTCGTACAGCCCCTCGTCCCGGAGCCAGTCGAAGAGCTGGCCCAGGTGCTCGTCCAGGTAGCGGACCTCGCCGTCGTAGAGGCGGCTAAGAGTCGGGGCCAGGGCCGGATCGGGGTTCTGGTCGCTGGCGCGCGCATGACCGACGCCGTTGTAGGGATGCTCCAAATAGGGGTCGTGGGGGTCCATGTAATGCAGGAACAGGAAAAATCGGGTGCCCTTGTTGGCTTGCAACCAGTCGAGGGCATGGCGGTTGACGACGGCCGCATCCTGGTAAAAGTTTTGGACATAGATGCGCTGTCCGCTCAGCATGGCCCAGACACGGCGCAAGATCTGATAGAGGGCTGTCTGCGAGGCAGACTCATTTCCCAGAAAGAGGTAACTTGGCTCCAGGTAGAGGTAGTCGGCGAAACCCTGGTCGAAGCCAAAAGCCGGGCTGATGCTAGGATTGTCGGCATAGCCGCCGGTGTGGTAGCCGCCCGCGGCTAGGACCTCGGCCAGGGTAGTCACGGCCAGGGGCAGGCGGTGGGGCTTGCCCGTAGCCGTGTGACTCGACGGGTAGAGGCTGGTGAAAATCGTGGCGAACGACGGTTTGGTCCACGAAGCCTGGGTGGTCATCTCGGCGTAGCGCAGGCCGTCGGCGGCCAAGGCGTCGATATGCGGCGTCTCGGATTCGGCATAGCCGTAGCACGACAGGCGGTCGGCGCGTAGGGTATCCACGCCGATAAGGATCACGTTGGGCGTCTCCTCTAGGCCGGGTGGGATGCCGGC